>CAMAWZ010000112.1 GCA_945861995.1 Pseudorhodobacter antarcticus | reverse complement strand
GTGTTCGACATATTCAATCTCGATTTCCGTATCGATACGGCATTTGATCTGGATGGTTTTCATCGTGCCATCTTTATAGGTGATGTGGCAGGGCAGGGTGGACAGCGGTTTCAAATCGCCCTCTAACCCTTCGATGGTCACCACTTCATCGCCTGTCAGGCCAAGGGTTTTGCGCGTCTCGCCGTTGGTAAATTCAAACGGCACCACGCCCATGCCCACCAAGTTAGACCTGTGAATACGCTCGAAGCTTTCTGCGATCACAGCCTTAACGCCCAAGAGCGCGGTGCCTTTGGCCGCCCAATCGCGCGACGATCCCGCGCCATATTCAATGCCGCCGAAAATCACCAAAGGCGTGCCAGCGGATTGGTAAGCCATCGAGGCGTCATAGATGCTGGTCTGCACACCATCTGGCCCTTTGGTATAGCCGCCTTCGACGCCGCCGCTTTCATTGGCCAGCATTTCGTTCTTGATGCGGATATTGGCAAATGTGCCGCGCATCATAACCTGATGGTTGCCGCGCCGCGCGCCATAGCTGTTAAATTCCGAAACAGGCACCCCCGCATCCGCCAAGAACTTGCCCGCAGGGGTGCCAATTTTGAAGCTGCCAGCAGGGCTGATATGGTCAGTCGTGATCATATCCCCCAAAACCGCCAAAACCCGCGCGTTTTTGATGTTTTGGATCGTTCCAGCTGATTTCGCCATGCCTTGGAAATAGGGCGGGTTCTGGATGTAGGTGGATTCTGGCGGCCAATCATAGGTTTCCGAATCGGTCACCTGCACCGCCTGCCACTTGGCATCGCCTTTGAACACATCGGCGTATTTCTTGATAAACGCCGCGCGCGTGACAGTGGCATGTACAAGATCAGCAATTTCTTTGTTCGTCGGCCAGATGTCTTTTAGATAGACTGGGCCGTTTGTGCCCATGCCCAAAGGCTCGGTCGTAAGATCGATATTCATATCGCCAGCCAGCGCATAGGCCACAACCAAGGGCGGGCTTGCCAGATAGTTGGCGCGCACATCAGGCGAAATGCGCCCTTCAAAGTTGCGGTTGCCCGACAAAACGGCTGTTGCCACCAAGTCGCCAGCCGCAATCGCCGCCGAAATGGCAGGGTCTAGCGGGCCCGAATTGCCGATGCAGGTGGTGCAGCCATAGCCCACAAGGTTAAATCCCACGGCATCCAAATCTTCCTGCAAATTTGCAGCGTTCAGATATTCCGACACGACCTGAGATCCAGGGGCCAGCGAGGTTTTCACCCAAGGCTTTGATTTCAAACCCAAAGCGCGGGCCTTGCGCGCAACCAAACCTGCGCCAATCATCACATAGGGGTTGGATGTGTTGGTGCAAGACGTGATCGAGGCAATCACAACCTTGCCCGAAGACATGGTGTAGTCTTTGCCCTCAACCGCCACTTCCGCGCCCAGTGCGCGTTTAAAGCTGTCATTCATTTCGCGCGCGAAACTGGCCTTGGCCTCGGTCAGCGGCAAATAATCTTGCGGGCGCTTGGGGCCCGAAATTGCAGGCACGATGGTGCCCATGTCCAAATGCAGCGTGCTGGTATAAATCGGGTCATAATTTGCATCCCGCCACATTCCGTTGGCCTTGGCATAGGCCTCGACCAGCGCAATGCGGCCCTCATCGCGGCCCGTGCCGTGCAGATAACGGATGGTTTCATCGTCAATCGGGAAGAAACCGCAGGTCGCGCCGTATTCGGGGGCCATATTGGCAATGGTCGCGCGGTCAGCCAGCGGCAGACGATCTAGGCCTTCGCCATAAAATTCAACAAATTTATTGACCACGCCATGTTTGCGCAGCATTTGCACAACCTTCAGCACCAAATCGGTGGCGGTGGTGCCTTCCACCATCTGGCCTGTCAGTTTGAACCCAACCACTTCGGGAATCAGCATCGAAACGGGCTGGCCCAGCATTGCGGCCTCGGCCTCGATCCCGCCCACGCCCCAGCCCAAAACGGCCATACCGTTGACCATGGTGGTGTGGCTGTCGGTGCCAACCAGCGTATCTGGATAGGCCACTTCGACGCCGTTTTGATCTTTGTCCGTCCAAACGGTTTGCGCCAAATATTCAAGGTTGACCTGATGGCAAATCCCCGTTCCGGGCGGCACCACGCGGAAATTGTTAAACGCGTTTTGCCCCCATTTCAGAAAAACATACCGCTCCATATTGCGTTCATATTCGCGGTCAACGTTGGCCTGAAACGCGCGCGGTGTGCCGAATTCGTCAATCATCACCGAATGGTCGATCACCAGATCGACAGGGGCAAGGGGGTTGATCGCTTGGGCATTGCCGCCCAGCCCCTTGATGCCATCGCGCATCGCGGCCAAATCAACCACCGCAGGCACGCCTGTGAAGTCTTGCATCAAAACGCGGGCAGGGCGGTAGGCAATCTCGCGCGGGTTTTTGCCCGCCATTTTGCCCCAATCAGAAAAGGCGCGAATGTCATCGACGGTGACAGTTTTGCCATCTTCAAAACGCAGCATATTTTCCAGCACCACCTTTAACGCGGCCGGAAGGCGGGCGAAATCGCCAAGGCCGCAGGCCTGCGCGGCAGGGATCGAATAGTAGGCCACGCTTGACCCGCCAGCGGTCAGGGTCTGGCGGGTTTTGCTGCTGTCATGTCCAACTGTGACGGTCATTTTCTTCTCCGATTAGGGGATGATCGCGGATTTGGTGAAATTGTATGCAATTGTATGCCGAAAATCCAGAGCGTTTTTGCAGAAAACCTGAGCGAGCCTTAGAAAAGCTGTGCCCTTACCCCTGCCTCGCAAAACCTTGATTGGCTAACGTGCAGATTTGGGGGTAAATATGCCGCAAATATAGGTGATAGATATGACACAATTTAAACACGTTGCACTGGCTTTGGGAATGGGTCTGCTGGCCTTGCCCGCATTGGCGCAGCAAACCTCGACCCAAGGGGTGTTGGTGGAATTGTTCACCTCGCAGGGCTGTTCTTCTTGCCCGCCCGCAGATGCGCTGCTGCAAGAATTGTCCCAACAAGACGGCGTGATCGCGCTGGCGCTGCATGTCGATTATTGGGACTATATTGGCTGGAGCGATACGTTCGCCCAAGAGAAATTCACCAAACGCCAGCGCCGCTATGCCGCCGCGCGCAATGATAATATGGTCTATACCCCGCAGATGATTGTGGCAGGCAACGCCCGCGTAAAGGGCCATGATCGGGCCGAGGCGGGGGCCGAAATTGCCGCCGTGCGCGCGCTGGTTGATGTGCAACTAACCCGCAGCGGCGATGAAGTGGTCATCACCGCGACGCCGCGTGCTGCATTATCGGGCGATTTTGTGGTCGATTTGGTGCGCTATCGCCTGCAATCGACAGTGCGGATTGAGCGGGGCGAAAATGAAGGCCGTGAAATTGCCTATCATAACATCGTCACGCAATGGGAAAATCTGGGCCAGTGGTCGGGTAAAGCGGTGCTGAACCTGCGCACGCGCGCTGTGGGGGATGCGCCCGTTGTGGTGATTATTCAGCGCAAAGGCCCTGCCGAAGTGGTCGCCAGTGCCGTGCTGAAATAGTGCGGTTTTAGAATAACCCCCTAGCGCCAGCGCCGATGCACCCAAAACCACTGATCCATATGCGCACGCACTTGGGCCTCTAGGCTGTCATTCAGGGCTTGGGTCATAATTTCAGGGGTAGAATGGGGAATGGGCGGTTCGATCAGCAGATCAAAGCTGATCCCGTCGGGCTGGCGAATGCCATATACGGGAACCAGCAAGCAATTGTATTTCAGGGCCAGTTCAGCCGCCGACAGCGCGGTTTTGGCAGGGCGACCAAAGAACGTAAGACGCGCACCATGGCCAATGCGTTGATCATTCAGCAGCCCCATCAGCCCGCCGCCGCGCAGATGGCGCACCATTTCGCCCACGCCCTTGCGTCCGCGCGGAAAAATCGGCGCGCCGATGGCGGTGATCGTGGCGCGGTAATGCGCATCGAAATAGGGGTTGCGAAAGGGCAGATACAGCGCGCCCACAGAATGCCCCTGCGCCGACAGCACGGCGCGCGGCACATCGTAATTGCCAAAATGGCCCGACACCAAAATCACCCCTTGCCCGTTTGCGCGCGCCTGCAAAATCGCCGCAAGGCCCGCGCCGCGAATCGGGGAATTTGCCACATGGGCCTTAAATTCGGCCCCCGAATACACCTCCATCAAGGTGCGCCCCGCCATGTTGACCACTTGGGATTTCAGGCGCGCTACTTCGGATTTTGGCAGATCAGGCATGACTAGGGCAAGATTATCTTCCACCCGTTTGCCGTATCCCGCAAGCGGCGAGACGATCTTTTCAACCACTGCCCCCATTGCCCGCACGCGCAGGCGGTAAGGCACCATCAGCAGCACAAAAATCGCACCGCGCAATGCGATATTCTGCGCAAAATCAAGTGCTTTTCGGGTAAAGACCATATGTGTTTAGACCGTTTTTCGGGCGCGATCACCCGCCCAAACATAAAGCCCCGCGCAAATGATCACAAGTGCGCCGATGATCGTGGGGCCATCGGGCGGGGCGTTGTAGATCAGGGTTGACCAGATGCTGGCAAAAACAATGCCCAAATAGCCAAACGGCGCAAGCAGCCCCGCCTCACTGCGCGAAAAGGCCATAATCACAGCCGCTTGGCTGGCCGTGCCAATCAACCCCAGCAGGATATAGCGCCACAAATCATCCATCGGCAAAGGCTGCCAGACGAAGGGCAGTGCAAGCGTCAGCATCGCTGTGCCAAACCATGCCGCATAAAACAGCGAAGTCCAAGCAGGCTCGTTTCGCCCCAAACGCCGTGTCATCAGCGCGTTGCCCGCAAAACAAACCGCGCAGCCGAGTGGCAAAAGGGCTGCGGGGGTGAACACGCCAAACCCTGGCCGCAGAATAATCAGCGCGCCAATCATTGAAACCATAACGGCAATAATACGCGCAGGTGTCAGCCTTTCACCCAAAAACAGCGCTGCGCCAAGGGTGATCAAAACAGGGTTCGTATCGGCCAGCGCCGTTGCTTCTGCCAGCCCAATATGTGTCAGCGAGGC
The DNA here is from genome assembly GCA_945861995.1 of Pseudorhodobacter antarcticus. GTDB lineage: Bacteria > Pseudomonadota > Alphaproteobacteria > Rhodobacterales > Rhodobacteraceae > Cypionkella > Cypionkella antarctica_B. Next base: position 2,575 of record CAMAWZ010000112.1, on the reverse strand, counting down.
AAAGAAAAACCCGGTCGCCCCAACTTGAAAAACCGCGCGGATCACATGGCCCCAAGGGTGCGCTGTGCGCAGCGGCATCGGGCGCGCACTGCGCGGCGCAAGGCGCGGGGCCAAAATGGCCGTAATCAAAACCGCTTGAATCACATAGCGCAGCCAAACCACTTGCAGCGCGGGGGACTGCGCAACCAAATCTTTGGCCAAAGCATCCATGCAGGAAAACAGAAAAACCCCTGCAAAGAACAGGGCAATCCCACTGCCCGCAAAGGCTTTTGCAGGCGGGAAGGCTGGGACATTTTCAGGCAAGGCGGCGGTCATGCGCACTCCAAAAGGCACCCTGTTTGAAACCAGGACAAGGCCCGCATCCTAATCTTGGCGCGCAACCTGCGCAAGGCCACCCGCAGCCAAGATGCTGGCGCGCAGGGCCGCGCTATTAGTCATCTTCCTCTTGGATAAGGGCCAACTCGCCCCCCGCCTCCAATTCACGAATGGCGTTGACCACGGCATTCATCGCTTCTTCCGCGTCTTTCTCCTTGACGCGCCCGCGCGCGGCCATGTCTTCGCGGATGCCTTGGGCCATGCGCTGCGACATATTCGATAGGAAAAATTCCACGCCATCGGCAAGTTCGGGCTTTGCCGCGGCTGCACCCAGCGCAGTGACAAGAACGGGTTGTTCGACGATGCGGATCACTTTGGGAATATCGCGCGCATTCACGCGTCGCGGGATATGAACAAAGGTGAAAATCGCGCGGCGCACTTCTTCGGCAAAGCTGGCGTCAGCAGCCTCTAGCCCTTTCATGACATCTTCGCGGATGGCGGCAGCGGCCACGTTCAAAATTGCGCCAATGCGCTGCACGGGGCCTGTATCGAACGCGCGGGCGGGTTCGGCATCCAGCTGCGCAACCAGTGCCGCCCCAATCCGCCGTACTGTTTCAGGATCGATTTTATTGGTTTGGCTGACCGCATAGGCGGTGCGCTGCGCGCGCGGCCCAGGCATTTTGCCCAGCAATTCGGCCGCCTTTGGCACAGGCAGTTTCGACAGAATAACTGCCCCCACTTCGATGCTTTCATTGAGCACCAAAGGCAGAATTTTCCCCGTATCTTGACTGATCAGCCGATCCCACGGATCAGCATGCGATGTTTTGCCCGCAATCCGCCGCAAGCGGGTGACCGCGTTTTGCCCCAAATGCCCATCCATCGCGGCAAGCGCCCCTTCCAAACCGCCCGGAAAGGCAAGGCCGACCTGTTCCAACTCGTTCAGGAATTCTTCAACCACTTCGGCCAGCGTGGTGCGATCAATCAGCCGCAGTTGGCTCATCGCTTGGGTCAAATCTGCCTGCATTTTGTCAGGCAGGCTTTGCAGCGGAATGCTGCTGCCTTCGGAAATCAGAAACCGCACGATGACAGCCGCCTTTTGCGCGCGCGTCAACGTGCGCGGGGCCACAGCGATGGGCGCAGGCGCAAACCGCTGTGCAGGTTCAATTGCCCCCAAAAACTGCCCAAAACCCTGATCTGTCATGCGATTCCCCTTTGCTTGGGGCGACCTTCGCACAGCGCGGTTAACGCCGCCCTAAGCGGGGCGAATTACGGCCCAAAAACACGGGCAAAAATCGTATCGACGTGTTTTGTGTGATAGCCAATATCGAACTTTTCTTCAATTTCAGCGGGGGTTAGGGCGGCTGTCACCTCTGAGTCGGCCAGCAGTTCGGTTTTAAAATCTGCGCCCGCCTCCCAGACTTTCATCGCATTGCGCTGCACAAGGCGGTACGCGTCTTCGCGCGAAACACCCGCCTGCGTCAGCGCCAGAAGCACGCGCTGGCTCATCACAAGGCCGCGAAATTTATTCATGTTTTTCAGCATGTTGTCTGGGTATATCACCAGTTTTTCCAGCAGACCCCCAAGGCGGTGCAGCGCGAAGTCCAGTGTGATGGTGGTATCTGGCCCAATCGCACGCTCCACCGATGAATGCGAGATGTCGCGTTCGTGCCACAGGGCCACATTCTCCAAGGCAGGGGTCACGGACATACGGACTAGTCGCGCAAGGCCGCTTAAATTTTCTGACAATACGGGATTACGTTTGTGCGGCATGGCCGACGATCCCTTTTGCCCGGGCGAGAAGAATTCTTCCGCCTCTAACACCTCGGTGCGCTGCATATGGCGGATTTCTACGGCGATGTTTTCGATGCTGCTGGCAATCACGCCAAGGGTCGCAAAATACATCGCATGGCGGTCGCGCGGGATGATTTGCGTGGAAATCGGCTCGGGCGTCAGGCCCAGCATTTTGCAGACGTGTTCCTCGACCGATGGGTCGATATTGGCGAATGTGCCCACCGCGCCCGAAATGGCCCCCGTGGCAATTTCTGCCCTTGCGGCGCGCAATCGTGCGCGGCCCCGCGCCATTTCGGCATAAAACCGCGCAAAAGTTAGCCCCATTGTAGTGGGTTCGGCATGGATGCCGTGACTGCGGCCAATGCGGATCGTGTCTTTATGTTCAAACGCGCGGGTTTTTAGCGCCGCCAGAACCCTATCCATTCCAATCAACAAAAGGTCGGTGGCCCGCACCAATTGCACATTCAGC
>CAMAWZ010000111.1 GCA_945861995.1 Pseudorhodobacter antarcticus | reverse complement strand
TCATTTGGAACAGGTGTACAAGAGCGAAGTCATCCAAGACTCGGCATCGGGCTTTCGCGACTTTACCCGCATTGCGGCCAGTGATCCAACCATGTGGCGCGATGTGTTCCTGACGAACAAAGATGCGGTACTGGACATTCTGGGCCGCTTTACCGAAGAGCTTTTTGCCCTGCAACGCGCCATTCGCATGGGCGATGGGCCGATGCTGCACGATTATTTCACCCATACCCGCGCCATTCGCCGCAGAATTATCGAGGCGGGGCAGGATACAGCCGCCCCCGATTTTGGCCGCGCGCCGATTGCCGCGCCGGAAAACGTGCATGCACCAGAAAACGTGCCTGCGCCAGAAAAACGCGGCATATGATCGCGCGCGCGCGCAATTGGCTGCTGATCGCGGCCTTAGCCGCCCCTATGCCGATGTATGGGCAAGACATATCGCAGCGCCCCCTGCCGCGCCCGACAAGCGCGCGCCCTGACGCGGCCGTGCCAACCATCAAACCCCTGCCGCGCCCAAGTGCCCAGACCGCGCCAGCCATCGCAGGTGCTAGTCCAGCCGTGCCCAGCGTCAAACCCCTGCCGCGCCCTGCAACGATTGAAGCAAATCAGCCCAGCCTTAGCTTGGCCGTCGTCAGCCCGATCACTGCCACAACGCCGCGCCCCAAAGCGCGGCCCATAGTGCCGCCTGTTGCAGTATCTGTGCAAACCGCCGCCGCTGCGCCGTCATCTAGTGGCCTTGCACGCAGCCCCTTTCCTGTGCCGCGCCCCAAAGCGCTGGTTGAAGCAGTTGCTGCCGCCACGTCAAAGCCCGCGCAAGCCCAAGAAAGTACCAGCCCCACCCCGCCCAAACCCAATCTGATCCAGTTGCTGTTTGGCGCAGGACCAGGGGCGAAACTGCCCAAGGGCGAGGCGGGCGCAGACTTGGCCAGCGCCGCCCCCGCACCAAAAACCCCAATCACAAGCGCGCCGCGCAAAGGATCGGTCTGTGGTGACCGCGCCATTCGCGGCGAAAAGATCAAACCCATCACCTCATCGGTAAACGGCTGCGGGGTGGCCGATCCTGTCCGCGTAACCGAAGTGGTAGGCATCAAACTGACCCAAGCGGTGACGGTCGAATGCGGCACTGTCATCGCCCTGAAAGACTGGATCGACAGCGCGATGCGCCCCGCCTTTGGGGGCCGAAACGTGGTGCAACTGCGCATAGCCGCCCATTACGCCTGCCGTGGGCGCAACAACAAACGCGGCGCGCGTGTTTCGGAACATGGCAAAGGCAAAGCGCTGGATATTTCGGGCTTTATCTTTGACGATGGCGCTGAATGGACAATTTCGCGCGATTACAACAAGCAAATCCGCAAAGCCCACCAAGGCGCCTGCGGTATTTTCGGCACCACTCTTGGGCCAGGATCAGACGGCTACCACGAAGACCATCTGCATTTTGACACTGCCAGCTATCGCAGCGGAACTTATTGCCGATAGCAAGCTTTGGCGCATGATGCGGGTTTCGCTTGGCAGGGCGCGCTGATTTGATATGCTTGGCGCAAATAGCCCAACAGCGCATTGGCAAAGGCAGATTATGACCGAAACGCCGCAAAAGCACATTACCTATTTCAGCCAACCTATTCGGCAAATCACCTTTATGCTGCTTGCCTTTGGCCTTGTGGCGGCGGGGGCGTGGCTGATCCATGACACTGTGCTGGAACTAGCCAAATCCAGCCTTTGGCTGAACGGGGCCATCGCGCTGGTGTTTGTCATTGGGGTTATCGCCTGTTTTTGGCAAGTGTTCACTTTGGGCCGTTCGGTGCGCTGGATCGAGCGTTTCGCCCAAGGCGCAGAGGGCAGCCAAGACGATATTCCCCCGCAGCTATTGGCCCCCTTGGCCCAGCTGTTGCGCGGGCGTTCGGACGTGATGCAAATCTCGGCAGGATCATCGCGCAGCAGTTTGGAATCGGTCGCATCGCGCATTGATGAGGCCCGCGACATCACGCGGTACCTGACCAACCTGCTCGTTTTCCTTGGTCTTTTGGGCACGTTTTACGGGCTGGCCACCACTGTGCCTGCCGTGGTCGAAACCATCCGCGCGCTAACCCCGCAAGAGGGCGATTCGGGGCTGGATGTTTTTACTAAACTGATGGGCGGGCTGGAAAGCCAGCTTGGCGGCATGGGCACGGCGTTTTCATCCTCGCTTTTGGGTCTTGCGGGGTCGCTGGTGATTGGCCTGCTGGAGCTGTTCGCAGGCCACGGGCAAAACCGCTTTTACCGCGAATTGGAAGAATGGCTGTCGACCATCACCCATGTCGGCATTGCGGGCACGTCTAACGAAGGGGATGGCGATAGCTCTGCCGTGGTTGGTATGCTGGGCGAACTGTCGCAAACCATGACCAAACTAACGCGCGCGGTCGAAAGCCTTGCCAAAACCGCAGGCAAGGCCGAGGCGGGGTTGGACAATGGCCTTGATGCCGAGGCGCGGATGCGCCTGCGCTCGATTGACGTGCAGCTTTTGAAGATACTGGAAGAAATGTCGGCGGGGCGGCAAGAAGCCACCGCCGCGCTGGCGGCATCCATCACTGCCGCGCTGCGCGGACGCGATACAGGCGGGAAGGCCTAAGCCATGGCCCTGCGCCCGAAACGCGACAGCGCCATGATCTGGCCCGGCTTTGTGGATGCCGTCACCGTTTTGCTGATGGTGCTGATGTTCGTGCTGACGATTTTCACTGTCATGCAATCGGTGCTGCGCGACACGATCACCACCCAAGATAATGAGTTGTCTGCCCTAACGGCGCAGGTGGCAGATTTGGCAAATGCCCTAGGGTTGGAAAAGAAACGCGCCCAGGAATTGGGTGTGCAGGTCACAGGCCTGACCGCCGATCTGGACACGGCACGCGCGCGCGATGCCCAGCAGTCCGAACTGATCGCCACGCTGAACACCACTTTGGGCGAACGCGAAGCCGCTTTGACGGCGGCGCAGACCAAGATCACCTCATTCGAGGCGCAGCTCGCGTCCTTGCTGGCGCAGCGTGATACGGCGCTGGCCGAAGTGGACGCGCTGAAAAAATCGCTTTCGGATAAAGAGGCGCTGGATTTGGCATTGGCGCAGGCCCGCAGCGAAGTGGACGCAGCGCAAGAAGAAGCCCGCCTTGCCGCCGCGCGGCGCGAGGCGCTAGAGGCACTTCTGACCGATTTGAAATCATCAGCGGGCGATGTGGCTGTGGATGACAGCGAGGCGGCGCGCCTTGCCGATGCGGCTGCGCTGCAAGCCCTGCGCGACAAGTTGAAAAACGCCGATGATGAAATAACGGCCATGACGCTGAGTTTGGAAGAAGAACGCAAGCGCGCCGAAGAAACGCTAACCCTTTTGGCCGCCGCCGCCGCAGAGGCCGCCAAACTGCCAACCGAAGAAGAACGCAAAAAGGCTCTGCTTGCCGCCGCAGAACAGGCTCTTACCGCCGAACAATCCCGCGCCCTTGCCGCCGAACGTAAGCTTGCCCTTTTGAACCAGCAAATCACCGCCCTGCGCAGCCAGCTTGGCCAGTTGCAGGCCATGCTGGACATTTCGGCAGAGGCTGATGCCGATAAAAAGGTGCAGATCGAGGCACTGGGCAGCCAGTTGAACGCCGCCTTGGCCCGCGTGGCGGGCGAGCAAAAGCGCCGCGCCGAGCTGGAAGAGGCCGAGCGCAAGCGCCTAGAGGCGGAAAATCAAGACTTGTCGCGGTTCCGTTCGGAATTCTTTGGCCAATTGTCCACCCTGCTTGCGGGCCGTCAAGGTGTGCGCGTGGTAGGGGATCGGTTCGTGTTCTCATCCGAGGTGTTGTTCACCGCAGGTTCGGCTGATTTGGCCCTCGAAGGCCAAGCGCAAATTGCGGGCGTGGTTGAAATTCTGAACGAGATTTCAAACCAAATCCCGCCCAGTATTGATTGGATCATCCGCGTCGATGGCCATACCGATAATGTGCCCTTTATCGGCACAGGCCCGATCCGCGACAATTGGGAATTGTCCCAAGCGCGGGCGCTGTCGGTGGTGCGGTTCATGCAAGATCAGCTTGGCTTTGATCCAGCGCGCCTTGCGGCCACGGGTTTTGGCGAATATCGCCCCGTAGCTGACCAAGCCACCCCCGAAGGGCGCGCGCAAAACCGCCGGATCGAGTTGAAATTGACCGAACGCTAAGCCGCGCAGCTAGGGCGCGCCGATTTAACGTTCCATAGTCACTGACACGGCGGTGCTGCCCAGTTCTTGCACGCCGCGCATCAGGCGCGCGGTGCCTGAATAGGCGCCTTCAGGCCAGCCCATGCCGCGCATCTTGCGCCCAACCGCGCGAAACAGCAGGGCTTGGTTTTTCTCTAGCCGGACGCGTTCGGCGGTGATGCGCCCCTCTGGCCCTGTAATGTCAAACACCAGTGCATCGCCTGCCCGTGCGCCAAACAGATAGACCCACAGCACCAAGGCGGGGCTGGTCGCGGGCAGGGCGGCGGGGCTATCCAGCCCTGATTTTATGGCCTCGAATTCCGGCACCTGATTGGCAAACCCAGCGCCAATAATGCCGCCTGCCCGATACGTGACATCTGGCAGCCACAGATCATCGCGCGCCGTATCGGAGCTGGCCACATCACAGATGTTGGTGGCACGCGGTGCAAAGGGGTCAACCTCGACCCCGTCTTTGCGCACGGCCAAATGCATATGCGGAAATTCCGCCATCCCAGATTGTCCAATCAGGCCAAGGGGTGTGCCAGTATCCACGCCGTCGCCCACATTTACCCGCACCGACCCCATGCGCATATGGCAATACTGCGTCTGCCAACCGCCGCCGTGATCCACCACCACGCCATTGCCGCATTCCTTGCCCGCCACCTTTGGCGCGAAATCTTCCACGCCGTCGCGAATACCCGCAACTGTGCCGGGGGCTGCGGCCAGCACGGCCACGCCGCCCGACATCGCGGCGCGGGTGGGGAGCGCAAAATCCGTGCCGTCATGCCCATCATAGGCCAGCGTTCCGCAGGTGAAATCACCCCAAGCGGTGCTGGGGTCATGGTCAAAATACTGCTGGATATAGCAGGTTTCCCCCAAAGTGCAGTCCACAGGCAGGGCCAAATCCAAGGCCCACGCAGGAAAGGCAAAACCCGCGCCAAATGCGGCGCGGGTTAAGGTTTTGTACAGCGGCAAGCGGGTCACTCCGCCGTCAGCAGGGGCGGTTTCTGCCCTGTCAGGCGCGGTTTGGCGGGTTCTTCATAGGTCAGATGCAGCGCGCCCTCTTTCACGCCAACATGGACGGTGCCGCCCTTGGTCAATTTGCCAAACAGCAGTTCTTCGGCCAGTGGCTTTTTGATATACTCTTGAATCACGCGGCCCAGCGGGCGCGCGCCCATTTTGTCATCATAGCCCTTCTCGCCCAGCCAATCGGCAGCCTCGGCCGTCAGATCGATATGCACATTGCGATCCAAAAGCTGTGCTTCCAGTTGCAGCACAAACTTCGTAACCACTTGATGAATAACCTCTTTGCCCAAAGGCGCAAAGGAAATCACGGCATCCAGACGGTTGCGGAATTCGGGGGTGAACGTCCGCTCGATCGCGGCTGTATCTTCGCCCGTGCGGCGTTCACGGCCAAAACCAATCGCCTCTTTCGCCTGCTCGGTTGCCCCCGCGTTCGAGGTCATGATCAAGATCACATTGCGGAAATCCACCGTGCGCCCGTTATGATCGGTTAGCTTGCCGTGATCCATTACTTGAAGCAGAATGTTGTAAACGTCTGGGTGGGCCTTTTCCATCTCGTCCAGCAGCAGCACGCAGTGCGGGTGCTGATCCACGCCGTCGGTCAGCATCCCGCCTTGGTCAAAGCCAACATAGCCAGGGGGCGCGCCAATCAGGCGCGAGACGGCGTGTTTTTCCATGTATTCTGACATATCGAACCGCAAAAGTTCGATAGAAAGGCTAGAGGCCAATTGCTTGGCCACTTCGGTCTTACCAACGCCTGTTGGGCCTGCAAACAGATAGTTGCCGATGGGCTTTTCAGGTTCGCGCAGGCCCGCGCGGGCCAGTTTGATGGCCGCGCACAGCGCCTCGACAGCTTTGTCCTGCCCAAACACCACGCGCTTAAGAGTTTTTTCCAAATCGCGCAGGGTTTCGGCATCATCTTTCGATACCGATTTCGCAGGAATGCGGGCGATTTTGGCAACCACGGCCTCGATCTCTTTGATCCCAATCGTGCGGCGGCGCTTGCTTTCGGTCAGCAGATGCTGGGCTGCGCCCGCCTCGTCGATCACGTCAATCGCGCTGTCAGGCAGTTTGCGGTCGTTGATATAGCGCGCGGCCAGTTCCACCGCGCCCTTGATCGCATCATTGGTGTATTTCAGCGCATGATGGTCTTCGAAAGCCGATTTTAGGCCCATCAGAATTTTGATCGCATCGGGCACAGAAGGCTCGTTCACGTCGATCTTTTGGAAACGGCGCGACAGGGCGCGATCCTTTTCAAAATGCTGGCGGAATTCCTTATAGGTGGTCGACCCCATGCAGCGCAGTTTGCCGCCCTGTAGCGCGGGCTTCAGCAGGTTGCTTGCGTCCATCGCCCCGCCAGATGTGGCCCCAGCGCCGATAACGGTATGAATTTCGTCAATGAAAAGAATGGCATCGGGGTGATCTTCCATTTCTTTCATCACGGCCTTTAGCCGTTCTTCAAAATCGCCGCGATAGCGGGTGCCCGCCAAAAGCGCGCCCATATCCAAAGAATAAATGGTGGCTTTGGACAGAATTTCGGGTGTTTCGCCCTGAATGATTTTGCGCGCCAAACCTTCGGCGATGGCGGTTTTACCAACGCCCGGATCGCCCACCAGCAGCGGGTTATTCTTGCGGCGGCGGCACAGAACCTGAATGCAACGCTCGACTTCCGCTTCGCGGCCAATCAGCGGGTCAACGTCGCCCTTCAGCGCCTTGACGTTCAGATCGACGCAGTATTTCGACAGCGCAGATTCCTTGGCCTCGCCCGCCTCGGCTTTCGGGGTTTCGGTTTCATCCTCGGCCCCAACAACGGGGCGCGCCTCGCCAAAGGATGGGTCTTTGGCCACGCCATGCGCAATGAAGTTCACCGCGTCATAGCGCGTCATGTCCTGTTCTTGCAAGAAATAGGCCGCATTGCTTTCGCGTTCGGCGAAAATGGCGACCAGAACATTGGCCCCGGTGACTTCGCTGCGGCCAGATGATTGCACATGGATCGCCGCGCGCTGGATCACGCGCTGGAAGGCGGCGGTAGGCACGGCCTCGGATCCCTCAACTTCGGTAATCAGGGTAGCCAGATCGTCATCGATAAACTCGACCAGCGTTTTGCGCAGGCCCGCCAGATCAACCGAGCAGGCCTGCATCACGCGCGCCGCCTCTGGCTCGTCAATCAGCGCCAGCAGCAGATGTTCCAGCGTGGCAAGTTCGTGTTTGCGCGCATTGGCCAGCGCCAACGCCGCGTGAATAGCCTGTTCCAAAGTGGTCGAAAATGATGGCACCTTCGTGCTCCTTTGCTGCGGATCGTGCGAACGGATGGCCCGCGGTGATCCCCTAATTTTATTCTAGCCCGGTAAGGCTAAGGATCGTTTTTATTTTGCCCACTTCAAGTGCTATTTTGCGTTGCCTTGCGTTTTTTTTGTTAAGATTGGGGAAAGGGGGCGGCTTAGCCCCTGAAATTGTCCTTCAGCGCGCGCAGGGCGGCAAAGGTTTGGGCATCGGTTGCTTCTGGCTGGCCGATAAAGGATTTCAGCGCCGCCTCGCCAGACCGCAAGAACGGGTTGG
>CAMAWZ010000110.1 GCA_945861995.1 Pseudorhodobacter antarcticus | reverse complement strand
GATGCCATCCGCACTTGCAGCACGCGAGCAAGGTCTGGCGCTCGTGAACATCGCCCAGCCGTTCAAGACCAGCGGCTTGATGCTGACCTGCCTAAAGGAATCGGGGGTGGCAACACCTGCTGATTTCAAGGGCAAAACGCTGGGCGTGTGGTTTGGCGGCAATGAATACCCGTTCCTGAACTGGATGAACACGCTGGGCCTGAAAACCGATGGCACTGATGTAACTGTGCTCAAGCAAGGCTTTAACGTAGACCCGCTGCTGCAAAAGCAGGCGGCTTGCGTTTCGACGATGACCTACAACGAATACTGGCAGGTGATTGATGCGGGGATCAAACCCGAGGAATTGGTCAACTTCAAATATTCCGACGAAGGCATGGCATTGCTGGAAGACGGTCTTTATGTCATGGAAGAAAAACTGGCCGATCCCGCCTTTGAAGACAAGATGGTGCGTTTCGTGCGCGCATCTATGAAGGGTTGGAAATATGCAGAAGCGAATGTTGACGAAGCTGCGCAGATCGTTGTGGACAATGATAGCGCCGGTGCGGCGACCATCGAAGGTCAAACCCGCATGATGGGCGAGATTGCCAAACTGACCGCAGGCAGCAACGGCGCGCTGGACGAGGCCGATTACACCGCCACCGTGGCAGCCCTGATGTCGGGCGGCAGCGATCCTGTGATCACCGCAGAACCAGCGGGCGCATGGACGTCGCAAGTGACGGATAAAGCCCTGCAATAAGCAGCCGCTTTACAAAACCCGCGCGCCCAAAGGAAACTTTGGGCGCGTTTTTCATTGCCTATCCGCCCCTGTGTTGTAAAGATTTACAAAAGGGGGCACGGAATGGTTGCGGCATTATCAGGGTCAAAACTGCGCGCGCGGCGCATGGCGCTTGGGCTGCGGCAGGGTGATGTGGCGCAGGCGGCGGGTCTGTCGGCCAGTTATCTGAACCTGATTGAACATAATCGCAGGCGCGTGCCGCAGGCCGTTTTGGCCCGTCTTGCCAGCGCCTTGAACGATACACCCGAAGCCTTTGCCGATGGCGGCGGCGGCGCGGCGCTGGACGATTTGCGCGCAGTGGCGCTGGCATGGCCCACAGCCGAACTTGCCCGCGCCGATGAATTTGCACAGCGCTTTCCCGGATGGGCAGAGGCAGTGCTGGCCATGCATCAACGCAGCTTGGCGCAAGAGGCAGCGATTGCCGCCGTGAATGACCGTATGTCGCATGACCCGCACTTGTCTGCCAATTTACACGAGGTGCTTTCGGCGGTGGCATCAGTGCGATCAACCTCTGTTATTCTGGCCGAAACGGACGATTTGGAACCTGAATGGCAGGCGCGGTTTATGCGCAATCTGGATCAGGATACGGCACGCCTTGCCAAAGGGGCCGAGGCGTTGGTGCGGTATCTGGACAGCGGCGGGCAGATTGATGCGCAGGGCAGCGCCAGTCCGCAAGAAGAGGTCGAGGTTTGGGCCAGCGGCCTAGATTGGCAAATTGCCAAGGCTGATATTCCCAGCGCCCTGTCTGCCCCCGCCCGCGATATGGCGCGCGCGCTGCAGGGAGATGTTCGCGCCGATCACGCCAGTCTGCCCGATGCTGCCTTTCGCGCGGCACTTGCCGTGCATGGGCCTGATCCGCTGGCCATTGCAAATGCGCTGAATGCCGCCCCTTTTGCCGCCTTTCGCCGACTGGCCTTTGCGCCAGATCTTGGGCTGGGGTTAGTGGCCTGCGATGGGTCTGGCACGCTGGTGCTGCGCCGCGCGGTCGCGGGGTTTTCCCTGCCGCGCTTTGGGGCGGCCTGTCCGCTTTGGCCGCTGTTCACGGCCCTTGCGCATCCGATGCAAGCGATTGAAACGGTGGTTGAGGTGGGCGCGGCCAGCCCGAATGCCCCGCGCTTTGCCCTGCGCGGCTTTGGCATGGTCAGCCATCCCGCTGGCTTTGGTGGGCCAGGACTGCGCCGCGCGATGATGCTGATTATTCCAGCGGGCGCAGGGGCCGCGCCAGCGCTGGGTGTGGGGGCCACGTGCCGCACCTGCCAGCGCACCCCATGCCCTGCGCGGCGAGAGCCGTCGATCTTGGCAGGCGCAACGGTGGCCAATTCTGGGCCCAATTCTGGCCCCAATTCTGGCCTTTGACACATGGGATATTTGCCCCGATAGTAGGGCAAACGAGGGGCGCAATGGCGGGGCAAATTCTGCTGATCGAAGACGAGCCGAACATCGCCGAGGCGATCCGTTTTCTGCTGGGCCGCGATGGCTGGCAGGTGACGGTGCTGACCACGGGGCAGGGGGCCATCGCGGAAATAGCGCGGCTTGGCCCGCAGGTGGTGATACTGGATTTGATGCTGCCCGTGCGGTCTGGTTTGCAAATTTTGACCGATATTCGCGCCGATCCCGCCACGCTGGATCTGCCCGTTTTGATGCTGACTGCCAAGGGCCAAGAGCGCGACCGCGAAGCCGCATTTGCGGCGGGGGTGTCGAACTTTATGACAAAACCCTTTGATAACAACGAAATGCGCGCCGCAGTTCGTGCGCTGATGGGGGGCACTTAAATGCCTGCCACACGGCAACCGCTGTTTCTGGCCCGCGCGTCGTATCGCAAGCGCCGCCTGCGCGACGGGGCGCGGGTTTTGCCGATTTTTGGCACAGTGCTGGTGTTGTTGCCCCTGATGTGGCCGGCGGTGCCGCAAATGGTGCTGGCGCATTGGGCCTTTGTTTTTGCGTTATGGGTGTTGCTGATCCTTCTGGCTGCCATTTTGGCCCGTGATCTGGGCGACAGCGAGACGGCATCATCGCCAGAGATGGCCAGCGCGCCCATGCAGGGGGCAGGTGCTGCTGCCAACCAACTTTCAAGCTTGGCTCTTGATACGCCGCGCGCTTTGCAAAAAAGTCCCTAGGCAATGTCATTCAATCTGCTGGTTCTGATTTGTCTTTTGTATGTTGCGCTGCTGTTCGTTCTGGCCGCTTGGGCCGAAGGCCGCGCTGCAATTGGCGGCACACGCATCTTGCGCGCGCCGCTGATCTATCCGCTGTCGCTGTCGATCTATTGCACGGCGTGGACGTTTTACGGCGCAGTGGGCTATGCCGCGCGCTCGGGGCTAGAATTTGTCACCATCTATTTGGGGCCAACGCTGGTGTTTATCGGATGGTGGGTGATTTTGCGCAAATTGGTGCGCATTGGGCGGGTGCACCGCGTGACATCGATTGCCGACCTGATCTCATCGCGTTTCGGCAAATCTAACCTTTTGGGCGTGACAGTGACGCTGATCGCGGTCACGGCATCCACCCCCTATATCGCGCTGCAATTGCAGTCAGTCACGCAAAGCTTTGCGGTGTTTGCGTCCGACACGCCCCAAGGCTGGGCGCTGCCAAATGGTAGTGCTACGGCGGCATGGGTGGCGGGGGGGCTGGCGCTGTTCACCATTTTGTTTGGCACGCGCAACCTTGCCTCGAACGAGCAGCACCACGGTATTGTCACCGCCATCGCCTTTGAGGCGGTCGTGAAACTGGCCGCCCTTTTGGCGGTTGGGGTGTTTGTGGTGTGGGGTCTTGGCGGGGGCCCCAGTGCAGTGGCGGGCAAAATTGCCGCCTTGGATTTGGCATCGTGGCGCCCTGATGCCAGCCGCTGGACGGCGCTGATTTTTGTGTCAGCCGCCGCGATTATCACCCTGCCGCGTATGTTTAATGTGATGGTGGTCGAAAATATTGACAGTGCCCATTTGGCCCGCGCGTCTTGGGCTTTTCCTGCCTATTTGTTTTTGATGAGCCTGTTTATCTTGCCCATTGCGGTGGTTGGAATGGAACGCCTGCCCACCGCCAACCCCGACATGCTGGTGCTGACCCTGCCGCTAAGCGAGGGGCAAGGCGCGTTGGCGATGTTGGCGTTTTTAGGCGGGTTTTCATCCGCCACATCGATGGTGATTGTCGAAACCATCGCGCTGGCCACGATGATTTCAAACCACATCATTATGCCCGCATGGCTGCGCCTGCGCCCCAAGGCCGCGATGCGGTCTGACCTTCGGGCATGGGTGCTGCGCGCGCGTCGGCTGTCGATTATCGCTGTCTTGGGACTTGGGCTGGAATATTTCCGCCTGTCGGGCGGGTCTTCCAATTTGGCGGCGATGGGGCTAATTGCCTTTGTCGGTATGGCGCAGGTTCTGCCAGCCGTTCTGGGGGGTATCTTTTGGCGCGGCGCCACTGGCGTGGGGGCCATGCTGGGCATGGTCGCGGGCATTGCCGTTTGGGCTGGGCTGTTGTTTTTACCCTCTTTCGGGGCGGCGATTGATCCTGACGGCATGGGCAAAGACCTATTTGGCCCGCACTGGGCGTGGCCTGCGGCCTTTTTCGGCGCAGCAGACATGGATCCGCTGGTTCACGCGATTTTCTGGTCGATGCTGGTCAATATAACACTGTTTATCTTGGGCAGTTTGCTGACATTTCCCGGCCCCGTTGAACGCGTGCAGGGCGCGGCCTTTGTGAATGTGTTTGACCAAGACATCGCGGCAGATCGTTTGGGCTGGGTTCAGGGCCAAGCAGAACCCGAGGCGCTGCTGGCGATGGCGCAGCGCATCATTGGCGAAGATGCCGCCATTTCCCTGTTTGAAGAGGCCGCGCGCGCCCAAGGCAAAGGCGGCTTTCTGCCCGATCTGACCCCAGATTTTCTGTCGATGCTGGAACGGCGCATGGCGGGCAGCGTAGGGGCGGCCACGGCCCATGCGATGATTTCGCAGCTCTTTGGCCGCGCGATGGTGACTGTCGAAGATTTGATGGCCGTGGCCAACGAAACCGTGCAGATTTTGGAATATTCCACGCGGCTGGAAAGCCAGCAGGCCGAAGTGACCCGCACCGCGCGCGCCCTGCGCGAGGCCAATGAAAAACTGACCGCGATTTCGGTTCAAAAGGATGCGTTCCTTGGCCAGATCAGCCACGAATTGCGCACGCCAATGACCTCGATCCGCGCCTTTTCCGAGATATTGACGGAAGGCGATTTACCGCCCGAAAAAGTGGCCGAATTTGGCGCGGTGATCCATGCCGAAGCGCTGCGCCTGACGCGGCTTTTGGATGATTTGTTGGATTTGTCGGTGCTGGAAAACGGATCGGTGCAGCTGAATATTGCCACCGCGAATCTGGGCGCACTGATTGACCGCGCGCTGGCTGCGTCCAGTCAAACCCGCCCCGAGCGCAGCTTTGATATTCAGCGCGCGCCCTCGCAAGAAGAGATTTTCTTGCGCACAGATGAAGGGCGCTTGGTGCAAGTGTTCATCAATCTGATCTCCAACGCGCGCAAGTATTGCGATGCGAACAGCCCGACGCTGCGCATTGCTGTGCGGCAAAAAGGGGCCAAAGTGCTTGTGGATTTTATCGACAATGGCACGGGCATTCCCAAGGATCAGCAGGGCATTATTTTTGAGAAATTCGCACGGCTGTCCGATACGGCGGCTGTGGGCGGCGCGGGGCTGGGACTGGCCATTTGCCGCGAGGTGATGGCCAGTTTGGGGGGCACAATTTCGTATCTTCCGGGGCAAAAGGGGGCGGCCTTTCGCGTATCGATCCCGCTGCGTATTGGGCGGGCGGTTTAGCGCGCCGTTTTGGCAAATCTTCACCAATTGGTAAGCAGTCTGCCCGATACTGGCCTAAGGCTAATTTAGTAATTGGGTACATTCGTGGCCGATGGGCAAACGATAGGCGGGCAGACTGGCGTTTTGGCGCGCAAGTTGGCGCGCGCGCGCACAGGTCTTTCTGATTTCGGTCTTGGCTCGCTGGCGGGAACGGGCGCGCTTGGGGCGGGGTTGGACGGCACTGCACCGCCCTTTGATACGGCTGATTTTGGTGCGGCGGCAGGTTCAGGCAAAGGTTCGGCAAGCGCCATAGTTGATCCGCATATCCGCGCGTGGCGGCTGGCACTGGCGCGCGCGGCGCGCGATCAGTTGAAAATGGCGGTCGGGTTTTCCGATGTGACCTGCGCGCAGGCCAGCCTGACCGAGGTGTTGGAAAGCCCAATGCAGCGCGCCCTGATCTTGATGCTGCAAGGGCGGGGCGAGGCGATGGGGCTGATGATTCTATCGGGCCAAATGCTGGCGGCCATGGTGGAAATGCTGACCCTAACCCATTTGTCGGCCCATCTGCCCGATGAGGCCGATCTGCGCAAGCCAACCCGCACAGATGCCGCGATGGCCGTTGAATTTATTGACGCCGCCTTGGCGGGGTTTGAGCAGATTTTCGCCGAAGGCGGGGGCGGGGGCGGCGCAGGGGGCGGCGACTGGGCTGCTGGCTACCGCTATGCCGCCTTTATCGATGATCCGCGCCCGCTGCATTTGATGCTAGAAGATGGCGATTATCACCTTTTGGCAGCGGATCTGGTTCTGGAAGACGGATCGCGCAGCGGGAAGATTTATCTGGCCCTGCCGACGTTGCCCCCGACTTTCGATTTTGCCGAATTTGCGCCAAGTGATTCCACAGCCGATCCAGCCCCAATTATTGAGGCGCAGGAGGATACATTTCAGATCGATCTGGCCGCACAGGTGCAAGAATTGGGCGTGCAAATTGATGCGGCCTTGGCGCAGATTTCCTTGCCCATTGAACGGATTAAGCGCCTTGCCGTGGGCGAGGTGTTGCCGCTGCCGCTTGCCAATCTTGATCAGATCAGCCTGCGTGGAACGGATGGATTTCGGGTTGCGGGCGCGCGGCTGGGGCAAAATCGCGGTATGCGCGCCCTGCGCCTGACCGATGCTGACAGCGCACGCAAAACAGACCCGTCGTATATGCACCCAGTGGGCGCGAATGCAGGGCATATGTCTGCGCAGGCACATGGGGTGGCCAGCCACATGGGCGATACGCGCAGCGATGACGCCCACGGCGCAATCGCTGCGGGCGATTTCCCCTTGGTTCAATCGGCCTGACGTCAGCCGCCCAAAGCGGGGCGCAAATGCTCCAGATTATAGCCGAATTTTGCCGCCGTGCTGATGAGATCATCTGCCGATCTGCTGCCCGCTTGGGTCAGTGCCCACACAACTGACGAGCGGTTCCCCGATGCGCAATAGGCCAAAACTGGCCCCTGAGCCTGTGCCATCGCGCCCGCCTGCACCTGTACGTTTTCTGGTGTCATCGCGCCGCCGATCACGGGGTTGATATGAAACTTCAGCCCCAGCGCCGTGGCTGCCGCCTGCATCGCTGCGGTTTGCACATCGGGGGTGATTTCCCCATCGGGGCGGTTGTTGATCACATCGGTAAAGCCCAACGCCTTAATCTGCGCCAGATCTTCCAGCGCGATCATCGGCGAGACGGCGTAGCGTTCCGTCAGGTGGCGAATGTCCATCATATCCATATCTCCCAAAAAGCGGCCAAAACCTGCGGCCAAAGTTAGTGGCCAAATCTATCGCCGCAGCGGCGCGGCCAACACTGCCCCGCCCGCCATTGCCGCTATGAAAACCAATCCCTGCCAGCCGCCAAAGCTGAGCGAGGCCAGCGCAGGGCCGGGGCAGAACCCCGTCAGCGCCCAGCCTGCGCCAAAGGCTGCCGATCCGCCGATCAGCTTTAGATCAAAGCGCGGGGGGGGCATGACAGGAAAGCTGCCGCCCAGCACCGCCGTTTTGCGCCGCGCCGCCACGCGCCACGCAATCGCCATTGGGATCATCGCACCGCCCATCACAAAGGCCAGCGTGGGGTTCCACGCGCCGAAAATGTCCAAAAACCCTTGCACTGACCGCGTGTCGGTCATGCCTGACAGCATCAGACCCAACCCAAAAATCGCCCCCGCAAGGGCTGCAAAAAGCG
>CAMAWZ010000109.1 GCA_945861995.1 Pseudorhodobacter antarcticus | reverse complement strand
TCTGCATGACCCATCAGGCGATTGTTGACTTGCGCGCGCAATATGTCCAGTATGATTTACACTTGCTGTCAGAATATATTGACACTCTGTCGAATTGACCGCCGCCAAACCCGTATAAAGGGGGCTAGTATGCCGTTTACTGCAAGACTTGATGCTGCAACTGCTGCCGTTTTGGCGCAGGCGATGGACGGCGGGCCAAGCCAGCTGGCGCGGGCGCTGCATTACGCGGTCACCCCAGGGGGCGCGCGGCTTAGGCCGACAATCCTGCTGTCGGTCGCCTCGGCCTGCGGCGATGATCGCCCTAAGCTGTCCGATGCCGCTGCGGTCGCGCTGGAACTGATCCATTGCGCAAGTCTGGTGCATGATGATCTGCCTTGCTTTGACGATGCCGATACGCGGCGCGGCAAGGCCACCGTGCACAAAGCGTTTTCGCAGCCGCTTGCGGTGCTGACGGGCGATAGCCTGATCGTGCTGGCCTTTGATATTTTGGCCGCCGCTGCGCAAGATGGATCGCATTCAGACGTCCAGCGCGCGCTGTCGATGGTGCGGGTGCTGGCCAAGCGCACGGGTATGCCGATGGGTATTTGTGCGGGCCAAGGCTGGGAAAGCGAAGTGTCCATTGACCTGTCCGCCTATCACCGCGCCAAAACGGGGGCGCTGTTTATTGCCGCCACGCAGATGGGTGCGATAGCGGCAGGCCAAGAACCTGACCAATGGGAAGAGCTGGGCGCACGCATTGGCGAGGCATTTCAAGTTGCCGATGATCTGCGCGATGCGCTGTACGATGCCGACACCTTAGGTAAACCTGCGGGGCAAGATGCGGCCCACGCCCGCCCCAATGCCGTGGCCGAACTGGGCGTTCAGGGCGCAGTCAGCCGATTGCAAGATATTCTAGGCGGGGCAATTTCATCGATCCCGCGCTGCCAAGGCGAGGCGATGCTGGCGCAGATGGTGCGCCGCTATGCCGAAAAGATGACGCCAGCCCTGCCACAGCTAAACGCTGCAGCGCGCTAAATGTCGGGTCTCTTGCTGCGACTTGCGGGCTCGCCTCGCTTTCAAGCATGGGCGGCACGTGTCCCGCTGCTGCGCCGCATTGGGCGGGCCGAAGGTGCTGCGATTTTCGATTTGGTGCAAGGATTTGTGCGCGCCCAAGTGCTGGCCGCGCTGGTCGAGATGGACATTTTGGCGCGGCTGAAATCTGGCCCAATGTCGCCCGCTGATTTGTCAGGCGGCGCTGGCATAAGCGCTGATCGCATGGCGATTTTGCTGCAGGCGGGGGCGGGCATTGGCCTTTTGCGCAAGGGCCGCGATGGCCGCTTTGCGCTGCGGATGCGCGGCGCGGCTGTGCTGGCGGTTCCGGGATTGGTTGGCATGATCAGGCATCACCGCGCCTTTTATGACGATTTGGCCGATCCTGTGGCGCTGCTGCGGGGCGGGGCGCAAACCCAGCTTTCGCAGGTTTGGCCCTATGTTTTTGGGGCAGGGGCCGCCGAAGACCCCGCCCGCGCCGCCCGCTATTCGGCGCTGATGGCCGACAGTCAGGCATTGGTCGCTGCCGAGGTGCTGGCCCATGTTTCGCTGTCAGCGTCCAAGCGCCTGCTAGATGTTGGCGGCGGGACGGGCGCTTTTTTGGCGGCTGTGGGGGCAAAATATCCTGCGCTGGATTTGCAGCTGTTTGATCTGCCTGCTGTGCTTCAGGGGGCTGGCGCGCGGCTTGGCCCGGTTGGCGCGCGGGTAAAACTGCATGAGGGCAGCTTTCGCGATGATCCCCTTCCGCAAGGGGCGGATACGATGAGCCTGATTCGCGTTCTGTATGATCACAGCGACGAAACGGTCGCGGCGTTGCTGCGCGCGGTTCATACGGCTTTGCCACAAGGGGGCCGCTTGATTGTGGCCGAACCGATGTCGGGCGGGGCAAAGCCTGATGCGATTACAGATGTGTACTTTTCTCTTTACACTTTGGCAATGCAAACGGGTCGCACCCGTAGCATGGACGAAATTGCCACACTGATAGGCAGCGCAGGTTTTGTGAATATCCGTAAAGTCCCTTGTTTTAGGCCATATATCGCCTCGGCCATCACCGCAACACGCGGATAAACCACTGTAAAATTCGTATAGATTTCAGCGCAAACGCCGCTATTTTTCGCAGCACTGTCAATATTCATTGACAGTAACTTATGTAAGCCTAGAATGACACTAAGAGAAGCGGTTACAAATCTGTTACCGCTTCAAAGGGAGAATAAGACGTGCAAAGCACCGCGGTCATATTGTCAGGCCCCGAGGACATTGCCCTGCGCGATGTGGGGCTTATCGCCCCGCAGGCGGCGGATGTTGTCGTGAAAGTTGGGTTTTCTGGCATATCGACGGGCACGGAAAAGCTGTTCTGGTCTGGCACGATGCTGCCCTTTCCTGGCATGGGTTATCCGCTGGTTCCAGGCTACGAGGCGGCTGGCGAAGTGGTCGAAGCGGGGCCCGATTCGGGGCTGCGCGTTGGCGATACAGTTTTTGTGCCTGGCGCGAATTGCTATCAGCCAGATGATTCTGGCCCCGTGCGCGGGCTGTTCGGCGCGGCGTCGCAGTATTTGGTGACCGCTGGTGCGCGCACCGCAAGGCTGGATGCAGGCTGGGGTGCGCAAGGCGCGTTGCTTGCGCTGGCCGCCACAGCGCGTCACGCGATTGCAGGCTTTCAAACCGATTTGCCCGATTTGATTGTGGGTCACGGCGTTTTGGGCCGCCTGCTGGCGCGCTTGACCGTGGCCGCAGGGGCCAGGCCGCCCACCGTTTGGGAAACCAATCCCGCCCGCCGCACGGGGGCGATGGGGTACGAAGTCGTCGATCCCGAATCCGACACGCGCCGCGATTACCGCGCAGTTTACGACGCATCTGGCGCGCCGGATATGCTGAACACCTTGATTAACCGCATTTCCAAGGGCGGCGAGATTGTGCTGGCGGGGTTCTATACTGCGCCTTTGTCTTTTGCCTTTCCGCCCGCCTTCATGCGCGAGGCGCGCATTCGCATCGCCGCTGAATGGGCGGCAGATGATCTGGTTGCCACCCGCGAATTGATCGCATCGGGCGCGCTGTCGCTGGACGGGCTGATCACGCATCAGCGCCCCGCCAGCGCCGCGCCTGCCGCTTATGAAACCGCATTTTCTGATGCGGACTGCCTCAAAATGATCCTCAATTGGAGTGGCCACGCATGACCCTCGACATCCCAAATCTTAAAGATTTTGACGCCCGACTGCGCGCGGAGGCGGCCGAGGAACCCAGCCTAGAGGTGCCTCAGGGCGAACCAAAATCCAAAACCCAAATCATCGCGATTTACGGCAAAGGCGGGATTGGCAAATCTTTTACCTTGGCGAACCTGTCGCATATGATGGCCGAAATGGGCAAGCGCGTGCTGCTGATTGGCTGCGATCCCAAATCCGATACGACCAGCCTCTTGTTTGGCGGCAAGGCTTGCCCCACCATTATCGAAACCTCAACCCGCAAGAAACTGGCGGGCGAAGAGGTGCAGATTGGCGATGTGTGCTTTAAGCGCGGCGGCGTTTTCGCGATGGAACTGGGCGGGCCCGAAGTGGGCCGCGGCTGCGGTGGTCGCGGGATTATCCACGGTTTTGAACTGCTGGAAAAGCTGGGCTTTCATGACTGGGATTTTGACTATGTTCTGCTAGATTTTCTGGGCGATGTGGTCTGCGGCGGCTTTGGCCTGCCCATCGCCCGCGACATGGCGCAAAAGGTCATTCTTGTCGCCTCGAACGATCTACAATCGCTTTATGTGGCCAATAACGTCTGCTCGGCCGTGGAATATTTCCGCAAACTGGGCGGCAATGTGGGCATTGCAGGGCTTGTCATCAACAAAGATGACGGCACGGGCGAGGCCGCGGCCTTTGCAAATGCCGTTGGCATTCCAGTGCTGTCGGCCATTCCGCAAGACGATGATTTGCGCCGTAAATCGGCCAATTATCAGATTGTCGGCTCGATGGAATCGCAGTGGGGCCCGATGTTTGGCGCTTTGGCCGAGGCTGTTGGCCTGGCCCCGCCCGTGCGCCCTGCACCTCTTTCGCAAGATGGCCTCTTAAACCTATTTTCCGCCGAAACTACGGGCAAGGATTTTGTCCTAACCCCCGCCACCGATACCGATATGCGTGGCAAGTTCGCAGGCGTCAAAGTGTCGCTCGAGGTGGTCTATGACACAGTTTAGCGCCAAAATGGGGGGGCGGGGCCATGGCTGAATCCCAATATGACAGCGCAGGCGAGGCAAAGCTGACCGCTGTGGCCAGCGCCGATCTGCCGCCAATGACGCCAGAATTTTCTGCCGCCCAGCCTGTCGATGGTATGGGATGCCATGCTGGCGCGGCCACGATGAATGCCGCAGCCCGCGCCGCAGGCAATTCAGAATTGCTAGATCAATATGCCGCCGATTATCCGCAAGGCCCGCATGATAAACCGCAATCTATGTGCCCTGCCTTTGGCAGTCTGCGCGTGGGCCTTCGGATGCGCCGCGTGGCAACCGTTTTGTCGGGCAGCGCCTGCTGCGTGTATGGGCTGACGTTTGTGTCGCATTTCTACGGCGCGCGCCGCTCGGTGGGCTATGTGCCGTTCAATTCCGAAACTTTGGTTACGGGCAAGCTGTTTGAAGATATCCGCGATGCGGTGCACGAACTGGCTGATCCGCAGCGCTATGACGCAGTGGTCGTCACCAACCTATGCGTGCCCACAGCCAGCGGCGTGCCGCTAAAGCTGCTGCCGAATGAGATTAACGGCGTGCGTATCATCGGCATTGATGTGCCTGGCTTTGGCATCCCCACCCACGCCGAGGCGAAGGATGTTTTGGCAGGCGCGATGCTGAAATATGCCCGCGAAGAGATTATGGCAGGCCCTGTGCCCGCCCCTGCGGCTGGGCGGTCAGATCGCCCGCAAGTGGCGCTGCTGGGCGAAATGTTCCCCGCCGATCCGATGATGATTGGCGGCATGCTCGCCCCCTTGGGCCTTGCCGCTGGCCCCGTGGTGCCTGCCCGCGAATGGCGCGAGTTGTACGGCGCGCTGGATTGCGGCGTTGTGGCGGCCATTCACCCCTTCTACACCGCCGCCGTGCGCGAATTTGTGGCCGCTGGCCGAAAAGTTGTGGGGTCAGCCCCCGTTGGTCATGACGGCACAATGGAATGGCTGGCTGCGATTGGGGCTGCGTATAACGTCGCCCCCGCCCAAATTGCCGCCGCCCAAAACGCCTTTGGCCCCGCGATTAAAGGCGCGCTCAGCGCCGCGCCGATCACGGGCCGCATCACAGTTTCGGGCTATGAGGGCAGCGAGCTTTTGGTTGCGCGCTTGCTGATCGAAAGCGGCGCAGATGTGCCCTATGTTGGCACGGCCTGCGCCAAAACTCCGTGGAGCGCGCCTGATCTTGATTGGCTGACCGCGCGCGGCGTGGCGGTGAAATTCCGCGCCAGCCTTGAAGACGACCTTGCCGCGATGCACGCCTTTGGCCCCGATTTGGCCATTGGTACAACCCCGCTTGTCCAAGCCGCGAAAGAGGCAGGCATCCCGTCGCTGTATTTCACCAACCTGATTTCCGCGCGCCCCCTGATGGGGCCAGCAGGGGCGGGCAGTCTTGGGACGGTGGTCAATGCTGCCATTGCTGGGCGCGAACGTATGGCCGATATGAAGGCCCTGTTCGAAGGTGTGGGCCATGGCGATACCGCTGGCATTTGGGAAGGCGCGCCCAACCTGCGCCCCGATTTCCGCGCGCAGCATCAGAAAAAACTTGACCGCGCCGCCAAGGCTGCCAAAGCCGAGGAGATGATCTGATGCTGATCCAAGATCATGATCGTGCGGGCGGGTATTGGGGGGCAATTTACGCCTTTTGCGCCGTAAAAGGTTTGCAAGTGGTGATCGACGGGCCGGTTGGCTGCGAAAACCTGCCAGTTACTTCGGTGCTGCATTACACCGATGCGTTGCCTCCGCATGAATTACCTATCGTTGTTACGGGTCTTGGCGAAGAAGAACTTGGCCGCGATGGCACCGAAGGCGCGATGCGCCGCGCGTGGAAAACGCTGGATCCAGCCCTGCCCGCCGTGGTGGTGACAGGGTCGATTGCCGAAATGATCGGCGGCGGCGTCACGCCTATGGGCACGAATATCCAACGCTTTTTGCCCCGCACAATTGACGAAGATCAATGGCAATGCGCCGACCGCGCGATGACATGGATTTTCACCGAATTTGGCATGACCAAAGGCCGTATGCCCCCCGAAGCGGACAAAGTTGAGGGTGCGCGCCCGCGCGTCAATATCCTTGGGCCTATGTATGGCGTGTTCAACATGGCATCGGATTTGCACGAAATCCGCCGTCTGGTGGAAGGTATCGGCGCAGATGTGAACATGGTTCTGCCACTGGGCGCGCATTTGGCCGAAATGCGCAATCTGGTCAACGCCGACGCCAATATCGTGATGTACCGCGAATTTGGTCGCGGGCTGGCCGAGGTTTTGGGCAAGCCGTATCTTCAGGCCCCCATCGGCATGGACAGCACCATTAAATTCCTGCGCAAACTGGGCGAAATGCTGGGTCTTGATCCAGAACCCTTTATCGAACGTGAAAAGCATTCCACCCTGAAACCCGTTTGGGATTTGTGGCGCTCTGTCACACAAGACTTCTTTGCAACCGCCAGCTTTGCGGTGGTGGCATCGGAAACCTATGCGCGCGGTTTGCGCCATTATCTGGAATCTGATTTGGGCCTGCCCTGCGCCTTTGCCGTGGCGCGCGTGGCAGGGCAGAAAACGAACAACGATGCGGTGCGCGGATTGCTAAAGCAGCACCGCCCGTTGGTTGTGTTCGGGTCGATCAATGAAAAGATGTATTTGGCAGAAATGAAGGGCGGCTTTGGCCCTGCGCCAAGTTTCATTCCCGCGTCCTTCCCTGGCGCTGCCATTCGCCGTGCCACGGGCACGCCTGTTATGGGATTTGCGGGCGCAGTTTATGTGCTGCAAGAGGTCTGCAACAGCCTGTTCGATGCCCTGTTCCACATCCTGCCCCTTGGCTCCGATATGGACAGCGCGGCAGCCACCCCCACCAATCTGCGGCGCGATTTCCCTTGGGATGTGGATGCGCAGGCGGCCCTTGACCGCATTGTTGCCACCCACCCGATCCTAACCCGCATATCCGCCGCACGCACCCTGCGCGACGCCGCCGAAAAGGCTGCGCTAGATTCGGGCGCCGAGCGCGTGGTTCTAGAAACTGTCACGGCATTGCAAGGCGATCTCGCCCCATATGCCCCCCCAAATTTAAGCCCAAAATCAGGAGAAAAAGCATGAGCGACTTTTCAGCAAGCGGCGATCTGAGCGGCGTAAAGCGCGTCAGCCGCGTCGAATTCAGCCTGTATTTTGCGCTGATCCTAACGCTGGCCTTGGGCCTGCATCTGGTGCGCTGGCCGGTGGCCGCACTGCGCGCGATGCGCCTGCCTAAAGCTGGCCCGCTGGCCTGCGCAATCAAAGACGCGCGCGCCATCACGCCTATGATTTTCCGCGGCTAACCATCAGTCGCGACACGCCTTTCGACCCTTGGCAACAGGGGCCGAAGCATTGAGGGGCATTCCGCCCCTCGTTACCCCGCCGCAGGGTTTGCGGCGTCGGCACGAATATCCTGGAGGATACTATGGCTGATAAATCCGATCTGTCTTTTACAGGTCTTACTGATCAACAGGCGCAAGAATTGCACTCGGTCTACATGAGCGGGCTTTGGTTGTTCGTAACCATGGCCGTTATCGCGCACGTAGCTGTGTACATTTGGCA
>CAMAWZ010000108.1 GCA_945861995.1 Pseudorhodobacter antarcticus | reverse complement strand
CCTCACAACTCGACCCCTTTTTGCGCTTTGATCCCAGATCGAAACGGATGCTTGATCAGCGTCATTTCGGTCACCAAATCCGCCGCTTCGATCAGCGCATCTTTGGCATTTCGGCCCGTCAAAACCACATGGGTTTGTGGCGGCTTTTCGGTGCGCAGAAATTCCAGCACGGCATCGATGTTCAAATAATCATAGCGCAGGGCGATGTTGATCTCATCCAGCAGAACCATGCGGATGGCGGGGTTTCGGATCAGTTCTTTTGCCTTCTCCCAGCCTTTTTCAGCCATTTCAATATCTCGGGCGCGGTCTTGGGTTTCCCACGTAAACCCTTCGCCCATGGCGTGGAACTCGCACAAGTGCGGGAAATGCTCCTCTATCATGCGCCGCTCGCCCGTATCCCATGCACCTTTGATAAACTGCACCACGGCGCAGGGCATCTCGTGCGCAATGCAGCGCAAAATCATGCCAAACCCAGATGAGGATTTGCCCTTACCCGCCCCCGTGTGCACGATGATCAGCCCACGGTCAGCGGTTTTGCTGGCCATGATTTTATCGCGCGCTGCCTTTTTCTTGGCCATTTTGGCGGCATGGCGCGCATCGTCGTTTTGCACGGGAATGTCGGCATCATCAGCCATCGGGTCGTCCTTTTTCTTGACTCTCGCCCTGCATTAGATCAGGTGAGGTGGATGTGTTGGTGTCTGATTATGTCAGGCCAAGAGGGAATGCGATAGGCCCGTTATCAGGCCAAAGCGCAGCCGCCCCCGCGACCGTGACCGGAGAGTTTTGCCCATATCCACTGGCCGACGGCTGGGAAGGGGGGCAAAGCGTGGGGCATGCCCCGCATCCGCAAGCCGGGAAACCTGCCGACGCATGAACGGACGGGCGGACGGGGTGTGTCGCATCGGGCGTAGCGCAAATTTGCGCCGTTGCTCGTTGGTGTGCATTGTGCCCTTTGGGGATGGATTATGGCGGCCACGCTTTGTGTATGCGCAACGTGCAAGGCAGATCAAATTGTGCCCGAGGGCGGCCAGCCGCTGGGCGCGCAGTTGCGCGATGCTTTGCTTGCCGCCGAATGTCCCCAAGGCGTCACCATTAAGCCTGTCGACTGCCTTTCGGCCTGCGCGCAGGGCTGTGCTGTGGCATTGCAAGGCCGTGGCAAATGGGGCTATGTTTATGGCCGCCTAACCCCCGCAGATGTGCCCGATATTCTGGCGGGAGCTGCCGCCTATGCCGCGTCAACCGATGGCATTGTGCCATGGCGCGAACGCCCCGTGATTTTCCGCAAGCAAAGCCTTGCCCGTATTCCGCCCCTAGACCCTATCGCCGTGGAGCAATAAATGACCGATCTGTCCAAAATCCCCGTCACTGTCATCACTGGCTTTCTGGGCGCTGGCAAAACCACGCTGATCCGTCACCTTATGGCAAACCCCCAAGGCAAGCGCCTTGCGATTTTGGTCAACGAGTTCGGCAGCGTT
The DNA here is from genome assembly GCA_945861995.1 of Pseudorhodobacter antarcticus. Classification (GTDB taxonomy): domain Bacteria; phylum Pseudomonadota; class Alphaproteobacteria; order Rhodobacterales; family Rhodobacteraceae; genus Cypionkella; species Cypionkella antarctica_B. Next base: position 6,383 of record CAMAWZ010000108.1, on the reverse strand, counting down.
GGCGTCGACGGCGATATCCTGAAATCCTGCGCCGATGAAAACTGCCCCGTGGAAAACATCGTCGAACTGGCCAATGGCTGCATCTGCTGCACTGTGGCCGATGATTTCATTCCCACGATCGAGGCGCTGATGGCCATGCCCGTGCGCCCCGACCATATCTTGATTGAAACATCGGGTCTGGCCCTGCCCAAACCTTTGCTGAAGGCGTTTGATTGGCCCGGGATCCGTTCGCGCATCACGGTCGATGGCGTGATTGCCTTGGCCGATGCTGAAGCGGTGGCCGCTGGCCGCTTTGCCCCTGATGAAGCGGCGGTAGAGGCGCAGCGCGCCGCTGATGATAGCCTCGATCACGAGACGCCCCTGTCTGAAGTGTTCGAAGATCAAATCGCCTGCGCCGACATTGTGCTACTATCAAAGGCAGATTTGGCGGGCGCGGAGGGGCTCATCGCTGCCCGCGCGGTCATCAACGCCGAAGCGCCCCGCAAGCTGCCGATTTTGGAGATGACAGAAGGCGTGATCGACCCGCGCCTGATCCTTGGCCTGAATTCCCGCGCAGAAGATGATCTCGCCGCCCGCCCGTCCCACCACGACGGCGAAGATGGGCACGAGCATGACGATTTTAACACCATCGTCCTTGATCTGCCTGAAATTGCCGACCCCGATGCTCTGAGCGCCGCGATCCAGCGCCTCGCGCACGAACAAAACATCCTGCGCGTCAAGGGTTTCATCGCCGTACAAGGCAAGCCGATGCGCCTTTTGGTGCAGGCCGTGGGCGCGCGGGTAAGGATGCAATATGACCGCCCTTGGGGCAGCGCGCCGCGCCGCAGCCAGTTGGTCGTTATCGCCGAAATGGCCGATGTAAACGAGGCGGCAATTCGCGCGGTTTTGGAAGGCTAACCGATGCATGTCGTCTTCCGCGAAAGCCATGGTTTAGAGGAGGGCGAGGCCGCCTTTGATCTGGGGCAATCGCCCGCAGATCTGGTTGTGCTGTCGTTTTCCGATAGTGATCTGGGCGCGTTTGCGGCGGGCTATGGGCGCGCGAAATTGCAAGGATCAGAACTGCCCAGTGTCAGGCTGGCCAGCCTGATGGCGCTGAAACATCCCTTGTCAGTGGATACATATGTCGAGAACACGCTTGCGGGCGCAAAAGGCATTTTGGTGCGGCTGATCGGCGGGCAAAGCTATTGGCCCTATGGTTTGGCCAGCATTGCCGATTTGGCGCGTAGAAAAGGCATCGCTCTGGCCGTGCTTCCGGCGGATGGGCGCGATGACGCGAACCTTGATGCGCTATCCACCCTGCCGATTTCCACCCTGCGCCAATTGCAGCATCTGTGCGATGCGGGCGGGGCGGTGGCAGCGCAGGCTGCTTTGGCGCAGATGGCGCTTGCTGCTGGTATATACGCCAGCCCCGTTTTGGGGGCCAAAACTGTTCCCGATTGCGGCTGGTATCTGGACGGAAACATCAGTGCCGATATGCCAGCGTTACCAGATGGCCCGCGCGTGGCGGTGACCTTCTATCGCAGCTATGTAACATCGGCCGATCTCGCGCCGATTGACGCGCTGATGGCGCAACTTATCGCGCGCGGCTTTGTCCCCGTTGGCCTGTTTGCGCCCAGCCTAAAGGCCCCCGATGCTGGCCCATTTCTGCGCGCCGCACTTGGCGCAATCGCACCCGCCGCAATCATCAACGCCACGGCCTTTTCGGCCAAGGGCGCGGATGGCGCATCGCCGCTAGATCATTCGGGTTCTAATGCTTGGGGCGCGCCTGTGTTTCAAGTGGCCCTGTCCACCGCGCGCCGCCGCGATTGGGCAGCCTCCGAGCGCGGGCTTTCCCCTGCCGATCTGGCCATGCATGTGGTTTTGCCCGAAGTGGACGGGCGTTTATTTGCAGGCCTGATCAGCCACAAATCACCGCAAAAGCGCGACCCTGATTTGCAGTTTTCGCGCTTTGCCCACCGCGCAGATGAAGGGCGAATTGCTCGCGTTGTTAGCCGCGTTTCGGGTTGGCACAGGTTGGCGCAAGCCCCGCGCGCAGGGCGCGATTTGGCCTTTGTGCTGTCGACTTATCCGGGCCGCGCGGACCAAATGGCCCATGCCGTTGGTCTGGATGTTCTGGGCAGCCTGCCGCCCATATTGGCGGCATTGGCAGCAAAGGGCTATGATCTGCCCCCCCTTGATGGGCTTTCAGATGGTCTGCTGACCCAAACCCAAAGCTGGCCGATTAAAGACTATCTGTCCGCCCTATCGCGCCTACCCCAATCCTTGCAAGATGCGGTGAACACCGCTTGGGGCGCGCCCGAAGATGATCCGCTTGCAACGGGCGCGGCGTTCCAGTTTCCCGCCCTGCGTCATGGCCGCGCGATCATCGCGCTGCAACCCGAACGGGGCGATGTGCTGGCGCGCGATGCCAGCTATCACGATCTGGCGCGCACCCCGCGTCATTCTTATGTGGCGTTTTACCTTTGGCTGCAAAGCTGCGCGCCCCACGCCCTTGTCCATATGGGCGCGCATGGCACGCTGGAATGGCTGCCGGGTAAATCCGTGGCCCTTTCGGCAGACTGCTGGCCCGATGCCCTGCTGGGCGAGACGCCCGTGATCTATCCCTTTATCGTAAACGACCCGGGCGAGGCGGCTCAGGCCAAGCGGCGCATTGGCGCGGTCACTTTGGGCCATATGCCCCCACCCCTGCGCACCAGTGCCCTGCCCGAAAACCTATCCGCGCTGGAACGTCTGCTAGATGAATATGCCACCGCCGATGGGCTAGACCCCGCCCGCCGCACCCGCCTTATCGCCGATATTCGCGCAGCCGCCCAAGATGCAGGGGTCGAGGCAGATTTGGATATTCCCCCAAATGCCAGCCCCGCCGAAGCCATTACGCGGATCGACCGCTTTGTGTGTGATATTAAAGAAAGCCAATATGGCGACGGGCTGCACATCTGGGGCGGCGCGGATGGTGAAATGGCAGGGCTGATTACTGCCCTTGATGGCGCGCGCGTGGCCGCAGGGCCCGCAGGCAGCCCGTATCGCGGGCGCGCCGATGTTCTGCCCACGGGGCGCAATCTGTTTTCGGTTGACCCGCGCGCTGTGCCCTCGCGCGCGGCCCATACCCAAGGCGTAAAGCTGGCCGAAGAACTGATCCGCCGCCATTTGCAAGACGCGGGCGATTATCCGCGCGGGCTGGTGCTGGATTTATGGGGGTCGGCCACCATGCGCACGGCGGGCGAAGAGGTGGCGATGGCGCTGCATCTGGCGGGCCTTGCGCCCCTGTGGGACGGCGCATCAGGCCGCGTGACGGGGTTTGAAGTGATCCCGCTTGCCCTGCTGGGCCGCCCCCGCATCGATGTGACTTTGCGCATTTCTGGCCTGTTTCGCGATATCTTCCCTGCCCTTGGCCAGATGTTTCAGGCAGGCGTGGCGGCACTTGCTGCGCGCGAAGAAGACCTTGCTGACAACCCCTATGTGGCGGCCGATGCAGCCCGCGTCTATGGCCCCAAACCTGGCCTTTACGGCATGGGGATAGAGGCAGCCATGACCGATTATTCAGACGCAGGCCGCGCGGCAGCGGGCGAGGCGTGGCTGACAGCCGCCAGCTATGCGATGGACGCGAAAGGCGACATCGCCGCAGACCGCGCAGGGATCGAGGCACGGGTGCGCGCCGCCGATGCCTATGCCCATGTGCAAGACCTGATAGAAACCGATGTGCTGATGGCCCCCGATTATGCCGCCCATGAGGGCGGTTTTGCCGCAGCCAGCGCGCATTTGGGCGGCGGCGCGGCGCTCTATCATATCGACAGCGCCAATCCCAATGCCCCGCGCGCGCGCACAGTGACCGAGGAGTTGGCCCGCACACTGCGCGCCCGCGCGGCAGTCCCCGCTTGGGCCAATGGCATGATGCGCCACGGCTTTCGTGGCGCGGCCGAGATTGCCGCAACCTTGGATAACCTTGCGGCCTATGCGCACCTGACCCGCGCCGTTCCCGCGCATTTGTTTGATCTATACCATGACGCCACCTTGGGGCGGGATGATCTAACTGCGTTTATGTCCCGCGAAAACCCCGCCGCCCTTGCGGCCCTGCAAGACCGTTTCGCCGCCCTGCGCGAGGCGGGCCTATGGGCCAGCCGCCGCAATTCTTTGGCCGAGGGTGAGCGGATATGAGCGGGGCAGCCCCCATTATAGATGGCTCAACCATCCAAGGCCCTACCGTCAAAAGCCCCACCATCAAAGGTTGGTGCCCGGGTGCCCTGCGCCCGATGGAATCGGGCGATGGCTGGGTGGTGCGTGTGCGCCCGCGCGCAGGGCGATTGTCGCAAGACCAAGCGCGCGGCATTGCGGCGCTGTCTGCCGCGCATAGCAATGGGCTGATTGATCTATCCGCCCGCGCCAATGTGCAATTGCGCGGGGTGACGATGGCCAGCCATGCCCCGCTGATTGATGGATTGCGTGCCCTTGGCCTGCTGGACGAAAGCACACAGGCCGAATCGCAGCGCAACGTCACCCTTGCCCCGTTTTGGGCGCGCGGGGATGGTGCCCATGATGTGGCGCTGGACTTATCTGCCGCCCTAACATCGCCCAGCGCGCCGCGCCTGCCCAGTAAATTCGGCTTTGTGGTGGATATGGGTGTAGCCCCCATTTTGCGAAACATCGCCGCCGATATTCGCATAGAACGCATCAGCGGCGGCGCTCTGATTTATGGGCAAGGCGCGCAAACAGGCGCGATGGTGCCCTTGGCGCAGGCTGTGCAAACCGCCCTGCACTTGGCGCAGTGGTTTGTGGACGCAGGCGGCATTGGCGCAGATGGTCGCGGGCGCATGGCGGGGCTGTTGGCCCAAGGCAGGGCGGCCCCCGCCGCCTTTGCGCAGTGTGCTGTGCCTGCTGCCTTGCCGTTCGCCCCCCACATCGGCCTGCATAAGGCAGGCGCGCTGGTGGGGTTTGAATTTGGTCAGATGCAAGCCGAAACCTTGGCCAAACTCGCGGGTCTTGGGCCGTTGCGCATTACCCCATGGCGCATGGTGTTGATCGAGGGCGCGCAGACAATGCCAACCCTTGCCCATGTCATCACCGATGCCGATGACCAAATGCTGCGCGTCATTGCCTGCACCGGCGCGCCTGCCTGTATTCAGGCACATGGGCCCACCCGCGATCTGGCCCGCGCTTTGGCCCCGCATATCCCGCAAGGTCAGGTCTGCCACGTATCGGGCTGCGCCAAAGGCTGCGCGCACCCCACCGCCGCCGCGCTAACCCTAACTGCCACGCCCAGCGGCTTTGACCTTGTGCAAAATGGCCGCGCGGGCGATACCCCAACCCTCGCGGGCCTTGCCCCGTCTTACATACCGCAGGCCCTAAATGCCCTATAGCTATATCACCGATGGCGCAGAGATTTACCGTCAATCCTTTGCCACCATCCGCGCCGAGGCGGATTTGGCCCGCTTTACCCCCGAAGAAGAAGTCGTCACTGTGCGCATGATCCACGCCGCAGGCATGGTCGGGCTAGAGGCTTATGTAGATTTTACCACAGGGGCCGCGATTGCCGCCCGCGCCGCACTGGAAGGCGGCGCGCCGATTTTATGCGATGTGCGCATGGTCTCCGAAGGCATCACCCGCCCCCGCCTGCCTGCCAACAATGACATCATCTGCACCCTGCAAGACCCCGCTGTTCCCGCGATGGCCGCCCAAATGGGCAATACGCGGTCTGCGGCGGCGGTGGAGCTTTGGCGGCCTAAACTGGCAGGCGCAGTGGTGGTGATCGGCAATGCACCCACTGCGCTGTTTCACCTGCTGAACATGCTCGAAGACCCCGCCTGCCCGCGCCCTGCTGCCATTATCGGTTGCCCCGTGGGGTTTATCGGCGCGGCAGAAAGCAAAGACGCGCTGATGGCCGACCCGCCCTGCCCCGCAATGGTGGTGCGCGGGCGCCTGGGTGGTAGCGCAATCGCAGTGGCCGCGCTGAACGCGCTGGCCTCCCGAAAGGAATAGCGCATGGGCCGTATCATCTGCGCGGGCCTTGGGCCCGGCGATCCTGATCTGATGTCGGTCAAATCTGACCGCGCCGTGCGCAGTGCGGGCCATATTGCCTATTTCCGCAAACTGGGCCGCGCAGGCCAAGCGCGTCGGATCGTGCAGGGGATGCTGCGCGACGGTGCGGTGGAATACCCGATGGAATACCCCGTCACCACCGAGATGCATTTTGACAGCCCCGAATACATTGCCGCCCTGTCAGGGTTTTATGATGATTGGGCCGATAGGCTGGCGCAAATGGCGCGCGATATTTCAGAGGACATCGTGGTTCTGTGCGAAGGCGATCCGTTCTTTTACGGCAGCTTCATGCATCTGTACACGCGCCTGCAAGGCCGCGCGCAGGTCGAGGTCATTGCAGGCATCACGGG
>CAMAWZ010000107.1 GCA_945861995.1 Pseudorhodobacter antarcticus | reverse complement strand
AAGAGCTCCCAGTCGTCCCGCCTTGACATCGGAAAACTGTTTGCGGATCAGATTGATATCGCCAATCTGCGCGCCTTTGCCCAGCAAATCCGCGCTTAGCCTCGCCTTATCGGCCAGCGTCACGCCAGCACGCGGCTGTGTCAGCAGCGCCGACGCTCCGCCTGAAATCAGTGCCAAAACAGTATCTTGCGGCGACAGCCCTGCCAGCAGCCCCATCACCCGCGCGGTGGCGGCCACGCCCGCCGCATCGGGCAGCGGGTGGGACGCTTGTACAACTTCGGGCAGGTCTTGCGCGCCGCTGCCCTGATGGCCATAGCGGGTGATCACAAGCCCCTCGCAAGGGCCAAAATGCGCGCGCACAGCATCTGCCATGGCGGCGCTGGCCTTGCCTGCGCCCACCACAATCAGCCGCCCATTTGGGCGGGGGTCGGGAATGGCGCGCAAATAGGCGGGCAGCACGCGGGTGGGGTTTGCCGCGTTAATCGCCGCCATGAGCAGACTGTACAAACGGTCTTTCATGCCCCACCTGTGCTGGAAATGCGGCGGATCAGCGTGAGCGGAATTTCATGCGCTTTGCTGCCGCCATTTAGAACCCAATCTATGCAGACCTCGGCCAGTTTCCCCATTTCTGGGCGCAGTGATGACAGGCCCAGCGTTTCGGCGGCAGGCGTATCACCCCAACCCACCACGCGAAACCCATCACCCAATGCGATACCGCGCTCGCGCAGCCCTTCCATCATGCCCAAGGCGACTTGATCATTGATGCAAAGCGCCGCGCGGTGCTGTGGAAAGTCAGTTAGCATTTTGGCTAAGGATCGTTTGCCAAAGGTGAAATCGTCGCCCCCAGTAATAAGCAACGGCTCTAGTCCCGCGCGGGTCATCCGCTCATTATAGCCGCGCATCCGCTGCGCGTGGATCGGCAAAAATTCTTCGCCCCCCACAAAGGCGACAAGCCCCGCCGCAAGGCCAAGCAAGTGCCGCGTGGCTTGCCCTGCCGCCAGCCCTTCTTGCATCCGCGCGCTGCCCATCGGGTGCAGGGCAAAGATACAGTTTGGCGCGCCCGCTTCGGAAAAGCGGGTTGTGATTTTGCGCGCGCCCATCTGGGACGCATGGGATAGAATGGCCAAATTCATGCCCCGTTCGCCCGCCACGCTTTGCAAGGCGGCCACAAAGGGTGCCGCCATCGGGTCGTGCAAATCGCAAGATACGGGTATTAGTGCCGTGTGCTCTGCAGGCGCGCTTGGCAGGGGTGCCCGCCCTGCGCGCAAGCCTGCTGCTGCGGCATTATAGACATATCCCAAATCAATCATTGCCTTGCGCACAGCCTCGCGCGTAGCCGCTTTGACCAAAGGGCTGTCTTGCAGCACCAAACTGACTGTCGATTTCGACACGCCCGCCGCTGCCGCCACGTCAATGATTGTGGGTTTCATTGGCCACCTTACGTCTTTTCGGCCAATTTAGACCGTTCCAAACGCAAAAGGCAAGCGTTTTGGCGCGTCTCCCTTCTGTCTCTGGCCCTACCAACGCAAAGCCTCTGGACATAAGGGCAAGAGTTTGCTCAAGTCATACTGCAAAAAACAATCAGCCAAAGGCCGCACCATGGATAACTTCGCCTCTGCCAATGACATTTCAAAAATCGTCGCCGCCGATAAGGCGCATGTTTGGCATCATCTGTCCCAACACAAGGGATACGAGCAGCCCGAAGTTGATCCACGCATCATCGTCGAAGGCAAGGGGTTGCGGGTGTGGGATGCGCGCGGGCGCGAATATATTGACGCCGTGTCTGGCGCTGTTTGGACTGTGAACGTTGGCTACGGGCGCGAAAGCATTGCCAATGCGGTGCGCGATACGTTGCTGAAAATGAACTATTTTGCGGGTGTTGGCGGGTCGATCCCAGGCGCTCTGTTTGCAGAACGGCTTATTTCCAAAATGCCCGGCCTCAGCCGCGTTTATTATTCCAATTCGGGGTCGGAGGCGAACGAAAAGGTCTATAAAATGGTGCGCCAGATTGCGCACAAACATCACGGCGGCACAAAGTGGAAAATCCTGTACCGCGAGCGTGATTATCACGGCACAACCATTGGCACGCTTGCCACATCGGGCCAACCCGAACGCGCCTTGCAATACGGCCCCTATCCAGAGGGATTTGTGATGGTGCCGCATTGCCTTGAATATCGTAAGCAGTGGGATGTTGAAAATTACGGCGAGCGCGCGGCAGATGCCATTGAAGAGGTGATCTTGCGCGAAGGCGCCGATACCATCGGTGCGTTGGTGCTGGAACCTGTCACCGCAGGCGGCGGCGTCATTGTGCCCCCAACTGGTTATTGGGAGCGGGTGCAGGAAATCTGCAAAAAATATAATATCCTGCTGCACATCGACGAAGTGGTCTGCGGTCTGGGACGCACGGGCACCTGGTTTGGTTACCAAAATTTCGGGATTAAGCCCGATTTTGTGACGATGGCCAAAGGTGTGGCATCGGGCTATGCTGCGATTTCTTGCACAGTCACCACCGAGGCGGTGTTTGATATGTTCAAAGATGACACCGATAAAATGTCTTATTTCCGCGATATTTCCACCTTTGGCGGTTGCACGGCAGGCCCTGCGGCGGCGCTGGAAAATATGCGCATTATCGAGGATGAAGACCTGCTGAACAACACCCTGAAAATGGGCGCGCGGGTGATTGATAACCTGAACGCCCTGATGGAAAAGCACAAAGTTATTGGCGATGTGCGCGGCAAGGGCCTGTTCTGCGGCGCGGAATTGGTCGCTGACCGCGCCACAAAAGAACCGATGGACGAGAAAAAGGTTGCCGCCGTGGTCGCCGATTGCAACGCCCAAGGTGTGATTATCGGCATGACCAACCGCAGCCTGCCAGGGCTGAACAACACGCTGTGCCTCTCGCCTGCGCTGATTGCGACTGCCGATGATATTGACGCCATAACCGGCGCGATTGATAAAGCCCTGACCAAAGTGTTTGGCTGATAGGTTTTAGGTATTTGTGCCAAAATGAAAGGGGGGTTGCTTATGCGCCCCCCTTTTGCCTATAAGTCCAGAATTATTTGGATTTGAGGCCACATGCCCATACCACCCGAAGCCTTTATTTTGCCCCCTGCAGGGCGCGGCACGTTGCAGCAGCGTTTGCGGCAAGTGGTGACCGAAGGCGTTTTGTCGGGCCGTTTTGTGGCGGGGCAAAAAATGCCCTCCTCGCGGGGCCTTGCGGAACATTTGGGCATTTCGCGCATCACAGTGACATTGGCCTATGCCGAACTTGTCAGCGCCGATTACCTAGAGGCGCGGGGGCGGTCGGGCTATTACATTTCGGCCACAGCGCCGCGTGCGCCTGAACTGACGGCGCGCGCGCCCCGCCGCGAAGGGGTGGATTTTGCCCAGTGGACGGGGCGGCGATTTTCCAATGTCGCGGGCGTGCCGCGCCCGCGCGATTGGGAAAGCTATTCCTATCCGTTTATCTATGGCCAAGCGGACGCCAGCCTGTTCGATCATCAGAACTGGCGGCAATGCGCGCTGCGGGCGCTAGGGCGGCGCGATTTTGGGGTGCTGACATCGGATCTTTATGACAGCGATGATCCGCTGCTGATTGAATATTTGCTGCGCTCTATCTTGCCACGGCGCGGGATTGCGGCGCGCGAAGACGAGGTGTTGCTGACCCTTGGCGCGCAAAACGGGCTGTGGATTGCGGCGCAGCTTTTGCTGTCAGGCGGGCGCAAGGCGGCTGTCGAAAACCCCGGCTATTCGGGCCTGCGCGGTATTTTGGCGGGGCAGGGTGCGGATGTGACATCCGTTGATATTGACGAAGGCGGCCTTCCGCCTGATGCTATCCCCAAAGGTGTGGATGTTGTGTTCACAACCGCCAGCCACCAATGCCCCACCAATGCCACCATGCCGCTAGATCGCCGCGTGGCCCTGCTGGCGGCCGCTGCGCGCGACAATTTCGTGATTGTCGAAGATGATTACGAATTTGAGATGTCTTTCCTAAAGCCCGTCTCGCCTGCGCTAAAGTCGCTCGATAGCGAAGGGCGGGTGATTTACGTGGGCAGTTTTTCAAAATCGGTCTTTCCAGGAATGCGTCTTGGTTATCTGGTGGGGCCTGCATCTTTTATCCGCGAGGCGCGTGCCCTGCGCCTGATGCTGCTGCGTCATCCACCCGGCCATATCCAGCGTACCGTGGCCTATTTCCTATCGCTGGGCCATTACGACGCGCTGATCAACCGGATGCGCGCGGCTTATAAACGCCGCCGTCAGATCATGGCGGAATCCATAGCCGAGGCGGGACTGACTGTGGCAGGGCAGGGCGGCTTTGGCGGGTCAAGTTTCTGGATGCGCGCGCCAAATGGCGTGGATACCGAGGCGCTGGCTTTGCGACTGCGGGAAGGCGGCGTGCTGGTTGAGGCGGGAAAGTCTTTCTTTGACCCTGCCCGCCCGCAAAGCCAATTCTACCGCCTTGGGTATTCGTCGATTGCGCCTGCCAAGATACCAGAAGGCATTGCGCGGATTGCCAAGGCGATTAAGGCTTAGCTGGCCTTACCGCGCGAAACGCACTGGCCCTAAGCCGCGCGCATGGAAAACCATAAGGTGCCGCAAAATAGGAGTGCGCCCCATGAAAATGACCACCGAAGAAGCCTTTGTCAAAGTGTTGCAAATGCACGGGATCACCGATGCCTTTGGTATCATCGGGTCGGCCTTTATGCCGATTTCCGATTTGTTCCCGCGCGCTGGCATCAATTTCTGGGATTGCGCGCATGAAGGCAGCGGTGGGATGATGGCCGATGGCTACACCCGCGCGTCGGGCCGTATGTCGATGATGATCGCGCAAAACGGGCCAGGGATTACCAATTTTGTAACCGCCGTCAAAACGGCCTATTGGAACCATACCCCGCTTTTGCTGGTGACACCGCAGGCGGCGAATAAAACCATTGGCATGGGCGGTTTCCAAGAGGTGGAACAGATGGCCCTGTTCAAAGACATGGTCGCCTATCAAGAAGAGGTGCGCGACCCGTCCCGCGTGGCCGAAGTGCTGAACCGCGTCATTCTGAACGCGCGCCGTGCATCCGCCCCCGCCCAAATCAATATGCCGCGCGATTATTGGACGCAGGTCATTGATATCAACCTGCCCGCTATGGTCGAATTTGAACGCCCATCGGGCGGGGATGCGGCGCTGTCGCAGGCGGCAGAGCTTTTGTCATCCGCCAAGTTTCCCGTTATTCTGAACGGCGCAGGCGTGGTTTTGGGCGCGGCCATTCCCGATGCGATGGCACTTGCCGAACGGCTCGATGCCCCTGTTTGCGTGGGCTATCAGCACAATGATGCCGCCCCTGCCAGCCACCCGCTGTTCGTGGGCCCCTTGGGCTACAATGGCAGCAAGGCCGCGATGGAGCTGATTAAACAGGCCGATGTGGTGCTGTGCCTTGGCACCCGCCTAAACCCGTTTTCCACCCTGCCCGGTTACGGTTTGGATTACTGGCCAACCAGCGCGAAGATCATCCAAGTTGATATCAACCCCGCCCGTATTGGTCTGACCAAACCTGTCACGGTGGGCATTGTCGGCGATGCAGGCCCTGTTGCGCGCGGGATTTTGGCGCGCCTGACCCCCGTTGCAGGGGATGCGGGCCGCGATGCGCGCCGTGCCACCATTGCGCAGACCAAATCTGCTTGGGCGCAGGCGCTGTCCTCTATGGATCACGAAGATGACGACGAAGGCACGTCATGGAACCAGCGCGCCCGCGCCGCTAAACCCGATTGGATGAGCCCCCGCATGGCATGGCGCGCCATTCAGGCCGCCCTGCCGCGCGAAGCGATCATCTCGTCCGACATTGGCAACAACTGCGCCATTGGCAACGCCTACCCCAGCTTTGACGAAGGGCGCAAATATCTGGCCCCAGGCCTGTTTGGCCCTTGTGGTTACGGCTTGCCTGCCGTGGTGGGCGCAAAAATCGCCTGCCCTGATGTGCCTGTTGTGGGCTTTTCGGGTGATGGCGCGTTTGGCATTGCAGTGACCGAACTGACCGCCATTGGCCGCCCCGAATGGCCCGCCGTGACCCAAGTTGTGTTCCGCAATTACCAATGGGGCGCGGAAAAGCGCAACTCGACCCTGTGGTATGATGATAACTTCGTCGGCACCGAACTGGATACCCAAGTCTCCTATGCAGGCATTGCGCGCGCGTGCGGGTTGCAAGGCGTGGTTGCCCGCACGATGGAGGAGCTAACGGCGGCGCTAAAGCAAGCGATTGAGGATCAAAAGGCAGGCAAAACCACCCTGATCGAGGCAATGATCAACCAAGAACTGGGCGAGCCCTTCCGCCGCGATGCCATGAAAAAGCCAGTCGCTGTTGCAGGGATTTCCGCCGCCGACATGGCCGCCGAATGATCCTGCCGTTCGATTTATCGCCGATGGCCGCGCTCTATATGGGCGCGGTTTTTTTACTCGCCGCCTTTGTGCGCGGCTATTCGGGGTTTGGGTTTTCGGCGCTGGTCGTTTCTGCCTCGGCGCTGGTCACCAACCCGCTGTATTTTGTGGCCGTCGTGATGTTTTGCGAATTTGGCCTGACCTTTCAGCAATGGCGCGGCGTGTCTGGGCATGTGCGCTGGCCGCTGGTTTGGGTGCTGCTGGGCGGGGCGGTGATTGGGCTGCCCTTGGGGCTGGCGGTGATCACGCAAGTGCCCGTTGATACAGTGCGCGCAGTGGTCGCGCTGTATGTGCTGGCGATGTGCGCGGTGCTGCTGCGCGGATGGGTTTTGCCCACCCAAGGCCTGCCTACAACGGGGGCCGTTGGGGTATTTGCCGGCGCTGCCAATGCCGTGGGCATGGCGGGCCTGCCTGTTGCCAGTTTCTTTACTGCGCAGTCCATGCCCGCAAATGCTTTTCGCGCAACATTGATTGCCTATTTTGCTATTCTGGATGTCTTCTCGGCCCCGCTGATGTGGTGGCATGGCATGGTCACATGGGACACCGTTTATGCCGCAGCCCTATCAACACCCATCATAATCTTTGGCGTTTGGGTCGGCGGGCGGCAATTTCTGCGCGTCGCCCCATCAGACTTTCGCCGTTTCGCCATTGGGCTGCTGGCGGTGCTGGCCCTGATCGGTTTGGCCAAGGCGGTGATCTGATGCTGCTGGTGGTCAATGCGGGGTCATCCTCGGTGAAACTTGCACTGTTTGCGGGGGGCGAGATGCGGGCCACCCATAACGTGGCAGCACTTCCCACAGGCGGCCACGCCGAAGCACTTGCGCAAGGGCTCAATGCCTTGGGCGCACCGCGCATTACGGCGGCAGCGCACCGCGTGGTGCATGGCGGCGATGGGCTGACGGCCACACGGGCCATCACGCCCGAAATCCACGCCCAAATCACCGCTGCCGCGCCGCTGGCCCCCTTGCACAACCCTGCCAATCTGGCCTGCATTGACGCCATCGCGCGCCTGCACCCAGACCTGCCGCAATATGCAGCCTTTGATACCGCCTTTCATGCGAGCATCCCGCCGCAGGAATACAGCTATGCCATTCCTGCAGATCAAGGCCTGCGCCGCTACGGCTTTCACGGCCTGTCCTATGCCAGCATGGTGCGCCGCTTGGCGCATAATCTGCCGCGCCGCCTGCTGGGAATGCACCTTGGCAATGGCGCATCGCTTTGCGCCATTTTGGACGGGCGATCCATCGCCACAACCATGGGCCATTCGCCGCAAGATGGGCTGATGATGGGCACGCGGGCCGGCGCAATTGACAGCGCCGCGGTGCTGACGCTGGCCCGCCGCCACGGCATTGACGGGGCCGAAGCCCTGCTCAACCGCCAATCTGGCCTGCTGGCCCTGTCAGGCAGCAATGATATGCGCCACGCCACCGCCCACGCCCGCACCATGTT
>CAMAWZ010000106.1 GCA_945861995.1 Pseudorhodobacter antarcticus | reverse complement strand
CGCGATGAACACGCTATATGGATTTGGGTTCAAATATGACAATCCAGATATGCCCTATGACATGGAAGGGTTCGTAAACTCGGAAGGTGCGGTTGCGGGGCTTGAATATTACAAGGCGCTGTATGATTGCTGCACCCCGCCCGGATCTTCCAACAGCTACATGGGCGAAGGCGTAGATGCGTTCAAATCGGGGCAGGTTGCCTTGCAGATGAACTTTGCCTTCACATGGCCAGGCTTTCACACCGACGCCAATGTCGGCGGCGATGTGACAGGGTATTTTGCAAACCCCGCAGGCCCGAACGGCGACAAGTTCGCACAATTGGGCGGTCAGGGTATTTCCGTTGTAGCCGCATCCGACAAGCAAGAGGCAGCGCTGACCTATATCAAATGGTTCGCGCAGCCCGAAGTGCAGGCGAAATGGTGGCAACTGGGTGGATATTCGGCCCTGCGCGCCGTGGTGGAAGACCCCGGGTTTGCGACAAGCCAACCCTATGCACAGACTTTCCTAGACAGCATGGCCATCGTCAAGGACTTCTGGGCGGAACCTGCCTATGCAACACTGCTGCAATCGTCGCAAAAATGGCTGCATGACTATGTCGTGGCCGGCAATGGCACCGCGAAAGAGGCTTTGGACGGCATGATGACCGATTGGAAAGCCACCTTTGAAGAAGAAGGCAAGTACTAACGTACAAGCCTGTACTTCCCAAAGTGCTATCAGGCCCGCTGTGGTCTGATAGCGGCGCGCGGGGCAATTGCTCCCAGCTTGGCCCCGCGCATCCCAAGCCTACCTGTAGAATTCAGGAATAGAACATGCCCGATAAACTGGCCAAACGCGCAGCCCTTGCCACACCGCCGAAACTTGCCCACAAAATCCGTGGCCTTTCCGACCGCGCCATTGCTTGGATCTTTATCGCGCCGACAATTTTTCTACTGCTGGCGGTCAACATCTTTCCCCTGATTTGGACAATCCGCCTTAGCCTGACCAACTTTCGCACCAACCGCCCCAACAATGCGGTCGAATTTGTTGGTATCGAAAATTACCGCAAAATCTTAACCGATGCCGACACTTGGACATCGCTGCAAGCCACGGCGCATTTCCTGATTTGGACGATTGTCCTGCAAGTATTGATCGGCTTTACGCTGGCCTATCTGATCAACAAAAAGTTTCGCGGAAACGATCTGTGGACAACGCTGATCGTGCTGCCGATGATGCTATCGCCCGCCGTTGTTGGCAATTTTTGGACATTTCTATACCAGCCGCAAATCGGGCTGTTCAACTATTTCATCAGCTTTCTAACAGGCGCAGACCCTGCCAGTTTTTCCATGATCGGCGAGGTGGCGCTTGCCCCTTGGGCCATTGTCATCGTGGATACATGGATGTGGACACCCTTTGTCATGCTGATTTGTCTGGCGGGTTTGCGTTCGATCCCGTCCAGCATTTATGAGGCTGCCGAATGTGACCGCGCCAGCAAATGGCGGCAGTTTTGGACAATCACGCTGCCGATGGCGTTGCCGTTTCTGATGCTGGCCGTGTTGTTTCGCGGGATCGAAAATTTCAAAATGTTTGACTTGGTCGTTCAACTTACGGGCGGAGGTCCTGGTTCGACAACGCAACTCACCTCGATCGATCTGAAACGCGAGGCGTTTGAAAAATGGCGCACGGGCTATGCCTCGGCCTATGCCGTCATCCTTTTTGTCACCGTTTTCGGTCTTGCCTCGATCTACGTAAAAGCCCTGAACAAGGTGAAAGACAGATGAGCTTTTCCATAACCGAACCGTCAAACCGCCAAAAATGGATCGCTGGCGTTCTGGTGATTGCTTACGCGCTGATCACGCTGATGCCACTTGCGTGGATCATCGCCACTGGGTTCAAAACCCCCGCCGACGCCATTGCCTATCCGCCCAAAGTCATCTTTGAACCCTCGCTTGAGGGGTATGTGAACCTGTTCACCTCGCGCAGCCGCGTCACCCCCGAAGATTTGGCCGCCCTGCCCCCGCCTGAGACATTTTATGACCAGATCGTGCGGCAGTATGACATGGTGATCACGGGCCCCTCGAAATATGGCGAGCGGTTCGTCAACTCGATCATCATTGGCTTTGGGTCGACCTTCCTGTCGGTGTTTTTGGGCACAATAGCGGCCTATGCCTTTAGCCGCTTTAAGGTGCCGCTGAAGGATGATTTGCTGTTTTTCATCTTGTCCACGCGGATGATGCCGCCCATTGCCGTGGCTATTCCCATATTCCTGATGTACCGCCAACTCGGCCTATCTGACACGCATCTTGGGATGATCTTGCTGTACACAGCGGTCAACCTGTCGCTGTCCGTTTGGCTGCTGAAGGGATTCATCGACGAAATTCCCATCGAATACGAAGAAGCCGCCCTGATCGATGGCTACACGCGGTTTCAGGCGTTCTACAAAGTCGTCCTTCCACAGGCCGCCACGGGTATCGCGTCCACCGCCATTTTCTGCCTGATTTTTGCATGGAACGAATACGCCTTTGCGGTGCTGCTGACCTCTGGCACAGCGCAAACAGCCCCGCCCTTTATCCCCACCATCATCGGGGCGGGCGGCAAAGATTGGCCCGCCGTGGCTGCTGGCGCAACCTTGTTCCTGCTGCCGATCATGGTGTTTACAATCTTGCTGCGCAAACATCTGCTGCGGGGCATTACATTTGGGGCGGTGCGAAAATGACCAACTTTATCAAAGGCTTGCTGCGGCTGCGCCGTGGCCCTTGGGAAATGCTGGCCACAATTCTAATCGCGCTGGGTGTGTTTATGTTGATGCAACCTTTTGCCTTGGTGCTGTTTACCTATTCCTTCATCGTGACGCTGATCGGAACAGTCATGTTCATCATCGTCAGCCATTTTCCGGAGTAATCAGGTGGCACAGATTATCATCAAAAACCTGCGCAAGGAATTTGGCGCTTTTACAGCCGTACAATCGTCCAGCTTTACCATCGAGGATGGCGAGTTTTTTATGCTGCTGGGGCCTTCGGGCTGCGGCAAAACCACCACCTTGCGCATGATTGCAGGTTTGGAACTGCCCACGTCGGGCGAGATTTATATCGACGGGGCCGAGGTCAGCCAAAAGCCCGCCAGCCAACGCGACATTGCTTTTGTGTTCCAAATGTTCGCGCTGTACCCGCATATGAACGTGCGCAAAAACATCTCCTACCCCCTTGTCAGCCAAGGTATGCCCAGCGCGCAAGTGCGCGCGAAGGTTAGCGAAGTGGCCGGGATTTTGGGCATTACCGCGCTTTTGGATAAACCCGTCAGCGGCCTGTCGGGCGGGGATCGCCAGCGCGTCGCCCTTGGCCGCGCCATTGTGCGCGACCCGTCATGTTTTTTGATGGACGAACCCCTTGGCGCGCTGGATGCCGAGTTTCGCGAACATATGGCGCTGGAACTGCGCGCCCTGCACGACCGCATGGGCGCAACCACAGTCTACGTCACGCATGACCAATTAGAGGCAATGCAGATGGGCGACAAGATTGTGGTGATGAACCACGGCGTTGTCGAACAATTCGGCAAACCGCAAGATATTTATGACTGGCCCGCCACCACCTTTGTGGCAAAATTCATCGGCTCGCCCGCAATGAACCTGCTGGAATTTAACGATATGGTGGGCAACGGTGCCACATCGGTGCGCCTGCATGAAACGGCCATCGAGGTGCCCGAAATACTGACAGGTACCAACGGCAATCTGACCTTTGGGGTGCGCCCCGAACACCTTCATTTAGATGATACAGCTGGCTAACGCGGGCGGCTCGTGGCCAGCGAATATCTGGGCACAACGCAAATTATCACGCTGGATACGCAGCTGGGTGCCGTCAAGGCCCGCATCAAAGCCGATGTTTCGGTGCGTATCGGCGAGGCCACAGGATTGCGTTTCGATGCGCGGTCTATCTCTTTGTTTGGGGCCAACGGCCATGCACTGGTATCAAGAGCAAATCAAAAGGTGCTGAACCATGGCTGACGTGCTTTTGCAAAATGTCTTTAAATCCTATGGCGCGACTGCCGCTTTGCAGGACGTGTCCCTCACCATTCCTGACGGCGCTTTCGTGGTGCTGCTGGGGCCAACAGGGGCAGGCAAAACAACCATTTTGCGCATGGTGGCGGGGCTGGACGTGCCTGACAGTGGTAGTGTGCATATCGGCGGGCAGCCGATGCAGGGCTTTACCCCCGCGCAGCGCAATGTAGCGATGGTGTTTCAGCAATACTCGCTGTATCCGCACCTGACTGTGCGCGAAAATATGGAATTTCCGCTGAAATCTCCTTTGCTGAAAACCCCGCGCGCCGAGATTGACCGCAAAGTTGCCGAAGTCGCCCAAACCCTGCAAATCGCGCATAAGCTGGATAACAAAGCAACCGCCCTGTCGGGCGGCGAGATGCAGCGCGTGTCAATCGGGCGCGCATTGGTGCGCAATCCGTCCGTATATCTGATGGATGAACCCCTAAGCAGTTTGGACGCAAAACTGCAGGCCGAATTGCGGGTCGAGATGAAAAGCATTCAGGCCAATTTAGGGGCAACCTTTCTGTACGTAACCCACGATCAAATCGAAGCCATGACCATGGCCACCCATGTAGGGGTTCTGGACAAGGGCAAGCTTGTGCAATTTGGCACCCCGCGCGAGATTTATGAACAGCCCGTCAGCATTTATGCCGCAGGCAGGCTGGGCCAGCCCCATAGCAATAGTCTGCCGGCCGATCTTTTTGGCCCCGCGCCGCGCGGTGCCGCCTTCATCGGCCTGCGCCCCGAGCAGATTAGGCAGGGCGAAGGGCAAGACAGCAGTGTCAAACGGGTCGAGCATTTGGGCGATCAAACCCGTTTGCATCTTTCGTTGCACAGCCACGATCTGATCACCGTCACAGATGCGCACACTGCGCTGAAATCTGGCGACATCGTAAAAATCCAACCGCACAATGCGTTCTATTTTGGCGCAGATGGCGGGCGTATCGTTTAAGGACACTCAGATGACCCAATTCATGAACAAACGCGAAAACATCGTCACCGAAGCGATCGACGGAACCCTGATGGCCAGCGCAGGACGTCTGGTGCGCCTTGACGGCTATCCCCACATCCGCGTTGTGATGCGCACCGATTGGGACAAAAGCAAAGTTGCCATCGTATCGGGTGGCGGTTCGGGGCACGAACCTGCCCATGCAGGTTTTGTGGGGCCGGGCATGCTGACCGCCGCCGTCTGCGGCGATGTCTTTGCCTCGCCTTCGGTTGATGCGGTTTTGGCGGGCATACTGGCCACAACGGGGCCTGCGGGCTGTTTGCTGGTGGTCCAGAATTACACGGGAGACAGGCTGAACTTTGGCCTTGCGGCCGAGCGCGCGCGCGCCTTTGGCCTAAAGGTCGATATGGTGATTGTTGATGACGACATCGCCTTGCCCAACCTGCCGCAATCGCGCGGCTTGGCGGGCACGCTGTTTGTCCACAAGGTCGCAGGTTATCTGGCCGAGGCGGGCGCAGATCTGGCAAGCGTCACCGCTGCCGCGCAAAAGGTGATTGTGGGCACAAAATCTATCGGTATGTCCCTAGACACCTGCACCGTGCCCGGATCAGCCAAAGAAAGCCGCATTCCCCACGGCAAGGCCGAACTTGGCCTTGGCATTCACGGCGAGCCGGGTGTCGAGCAGATCAATTTCACCAGCGCCGAGCAGGCCATGGCGGCGATGGTTGAAAAACTGCAATCGGTGACGGAAGACACCCCCTATGTCGCACTGCTGAACAATCTGGGGGCCGCATCGGTGCTAGAGATGTCGGTGCTTAGCTATGAATTGCTGCGGTCGGACTTGGGGCGCAAAATTCGCTTTATCGTTGGGCCTGCCGCCTTGATGACATCGCTTGACATGCGCGGCGTGTCCATTTCGCTGTGCCCCCTGACGCCCGAAATTGAAACGGCTTTGCTGGCACCTGTGGCTTTGGCGGCATGGCCGGGCTGCATGGCCGTGGCTGCGCCCAAAACCGTGGCGCTGCCAGATGGACTTGCGCCCATTAGGGCCATCCCATCGGCCCATGCGGGAACCCATGCGTTCTTGGTGAAATGTTGCCGCAACATATTGTCGATGGAGGCCGATCTGAACGCGCTGGATGCGAAATCGGGCGATGGGGATACGGGCTCGACACTGGCAGGGGCGGCGCAGGCGCTGATTGATGCCGTCGATCTGTTGCCGCTGGCCGATCATACCCAGCTTTTGCGGGCGATTGGGATGGAATTGTCGCAAACTATGGGCGGCTCGTCTGGCGTGTTGCTGGCAATCTTCTTTTCGGCTGCGGGCGATGCTGCGTCTAGCGGGCTCACGATGCGCGACGCGCTGCGCGCGGGTCTGGCGCGGATGCAGCAAATTGGCGGTGCCAACCTTGGGGATCGCACAATGATTGATGCGCTAATGCCTGCACTGGACGCGCTGTCGGCAGGTCTGCCCGCTGCGGCACAAGCCGCCCGCCAAGGGGCCGATCACACCGCAACCATCACCCATGCCAAGGCAGGGCGCGCCGCCTATATCAGCGCGGGCCAGCTGACGGGTCATAACGACCCAGGCGCAGAAGCCGTAGCGCGCCTGTTTGAACATCTGGCCTCATAGGCGGGAAATAAAGCCACCCACCCCGCAGTGCGGCCCGCGCAAAACGCTATCCTTTGATTGGCCCGAAGTTTCTTCACCATCATCTAGCGTTGCGGTTGCGAAGCACCCGATCTTGGGTTACTTCTTAAATCCCGTGATACAGCGCATCTTTGATCTGCGAATCGCATTGGTTTTTGGCACGGGAGTCTCCACATGGCGCGGTATATTTTCATCACAGGCGGTGTGGTGTCATCCCTTGGCAAGGGGCTGGCCTCGGCCGCTTTGGGCGCTTTGCTACAGGCGCGCGGCTATACGGTGCGCCTGCGCAAGCTTGACCCCTATCTGAACGTTGACCCTGGCACGATGTCGCCGTTTGAACATGGCGAGGTGTTTGTCACCGATGACGGCGCGGAAACTGATCTGGATTTGGGACATTACGAGCGGTTTACAGGCGTCTCTGCCCGCCAAACCGACAGCATCTCGTCAGGCCGCATCTATTCCAATGTTTTGGAAAAGGAACGGCGCGGCGATTACCTTGGCAAAACAATCCAAGTGATCCCGCATGTGACCAATGAAATCAAAGACTTTCTGCGCATTGGCGAGGCGGAAGTTGATTTCATGCTGTGCGAAATTGGCGGCACAGTGGGCGATATCGAAGGACTGCCGTTTTTCGAATCGATCCGCCAATTCATCCACGAACGCCCGCGCGGCCAGTGCATTTTGATGCATCTGACGCTGCTGCCCTATCTGGCTGCATCAGGCGAGTTGAAAACCAAACCCACGCAGCACAGTGTCAAAGAACTGCAATCCATCGGCCTTGCGCCCGACGTTCTGGTCTGCCGCAGC
Organism: Pseudorhodobacter antarcticus; assembly: GCA_945861995.1. Lineage (GTDB taxonomy): Bacteria > Pseudomonadota > Alphaproteobacteria > Rhodobacterales > Rhodobacteraceae > Cypionkella > Cypionkella antarctica_B. The sequence goes on along the minus strand of CAMAWZ010000106.1, from coordinate 453 downwards.
GAACACCCGATCCCCGACCGCGAATTAGAGAAAATCGCGTTGTTTTGTAACGTGCGCAAAGACCATGTCGTACCCGCCTATGATCTGAAAACCATCTACGAGGCGCCGCTGGCCTATCACCGCGCGGGCCTTGATCAGGCCGTGCTGGACGCTTTTGGTATATCCCCTGCGCCGAAACCAAACCTTGCCCGCTGGGAAGATGTGATGGACCGCCTGAACCACGCCGAGGGCGAGGTGCGCGTGGCGATTGTGGGCAAATACACCCAGTTGGAAGACGCCTATAAATCGATTGCCGAGGCGCTGACCCATGGCGGCATGGCCAACCGTACGCGCGTGCGGGCGCAGTGGATCGACGCCGAGATTTTTGAACGCGAAGACCCCGCGCCCTACCTTGAAAACTTTGATGCCATTCTGGTACCCGGCGGCTTTGGCGAACGCGGCACCGAAGGCAAA
>CAMAWZ010000105.1 GCA_945861995.1 Pseudorhodobacter antarcticus | reverse complement strand
TGGCGCGGGTGATTGGGCTGTTTTCGGGGCGCGGCTATAACATCGAAAGCCTGACCGTGGCCGAAACTGACCACGCCAGTCACCGCTCTCGCATCACGATTGTAACCACGGGCACGCCGCAGGTGATTGAACATATCAAATCGCTGCTTGAACGCATGGTTCCCGTGCACGAAGTGCATGATCTAACTGTTGAAGGCCCGTCCGTGCAGCGCGAACTGGCCCTACTCAAGGTTGCAGGCAAAGGCGAGGCGCGGATTGAAGCACTTCGTTTGGCGGAAATTTTCCGTGCCAATGTGGTGGATTCTACATTGGAATCCTTCGTGTTTGAAATGACAGGCACGCCCGTGAAGATCGACGCTTTTGCCGATTTGATGCGCCCCTTGGGCCTTGTCGAAATTGCCCGCACGGGCGTTGCGGCGCTGTCGCGCGGGGCCTAAACCCAGCCGTCCCTTTCATTTTGGCCCAAATACCTTGGGGGTAGGTCGCTTTGGCCCTTTGCCAAAGCGGCAAGGGGGCAAAGCCCCCTTTTTTGTCGCACGCCAATGTGACCCGCCCCCCATTTGCATCTGCGCCGCCCTGCCCTATGATACCCTAAAAGGGAGCCGAATATGATTATCGAGCTTGGGCATTTCGCATTGATTTTGGCCTTTATGGTGGCAATCGTGCAAACGATCTTGCCGCTTTGGGGGGCCTATACGCGCGATGGGCGCATGATGGCTGTAGCGGGGCCTGCGGCACTTGTCCAAGCGGGGCTGATCGCGCTGTCATTTGCGGCGCTGACCTATGGCTTTGTTACTTCAGACTTTTCGCTAAAATTGGTGGTTGAGAATTCGCACACGGCCAAGCCGATGCTGTATAAAATATCGGGCGTTTGGGGCAATCACGAAGGATCGCTTTTGCTATGGGCGCTGTGCTTGGCCATATTTGGCGCTGCGGCAGCAATTTGGGGCGGCAATCTGCCGACAAGCTTACGCGCGCGGGTTTTGGCGGTGCAGGGCAGCATTGGCGTGGCATTTATCGCGTTTATGCTGTTCACCTCGAACCCATTTTTGCGCCTCGAATCTCCGCCAATGAACGGGGCCGATTTGAACCCGCTGTTGCAAGATCCAGGTCTCGCCTTTCATCCGCCCTTTCTTTACCTCGGCTACGTCGGCCTTTCGATGAGCTTTTCTTTCGCCATCGCCGCCCTTTTGGAAGGGCGCGTTGATGCGGCATGGGGCCGCTGGGTGCGGCCTTGGACGCTGGCGGCGTGGATTTTTCTAACCATTGGCATCGCCATGGGCAGTTGGTGGGCCTACTATGAACTGGGCTGGGGCGGGTTTTGGTTTTGGGACCCTGTGGAAAACGCCTCCTTTATGCCATGGCTGATTGGCGCGGCGCTGCTGCATTCGGCCATTGTGGTGGAAAAGCGTGAAAGTCTAAAGGCTTGGACGATCTTCTTAGCGATTTTGGCCTTTGGCTTTTCGCTGATGGGCACGTTCATCGTGCGCTCTGGCATCATAACGTCTGTGCATAGCTTTGCAGTTGACCCTGAACGCGGCCTTTTCATTTTGCTGATCTTGGCGTTTTTCATGGGCGGGGCATTCGTGCTGTTTGCCCTGCGCGCGCCAGTGCTCGCGGCCAAGGGCGTATTTTCGATGGTCTCGCGCGAAAGTGCGCTGGTCGCCAACAACCTGCTGCTGTCGGTGTCCGCCTTTGTGGTGTTTGTCGGCACGATGTGGCCGCTCTTTGCCGAACTGGCCTTTGGGCGCAAACTGTCGGTGGGCGCGCCGTTTTTTGATGCGGCGTTTACGCCCTTTATGGTGGCGCTGGCGCTGATCTTGCCTTTGGGCGCCATTATGCCCTGGAAGCGAGCCACGATCGGGCGCAGCGCGCTGCCTTTGATCGGGGCGGCGGCGCTGGCGCTGGCGGGGCTGGCGCTGACCTTTGCAGTGCAAACGGGGCGCTCGGCTGTGGGGCCGATTGGCGTTGGTCTTGGGCTGTGGGTTGTGCTGGGGGCGCTGGTAGATTTGGGCCAGCGTTCGGGTCGCGGTGGTTTGGGCGAGCGTTTTGGCCGCGCCCTGCGCCTGCCCCGCGCCGATTGGGGCCGCGCGGTGGCCCATATCGGCATGGGGGTAACGGTGTTCGCCGTGGCCGCGATGACCACATGGCTGCGCGAGGATATTCGCGCCGTGAACATCGGCGTAAGCTTTCCTTTGGGTGCCTATGAGGTGACCTTGGTTTCCGTCAGCGATGTGCAGGGGCCAAATTACACCGCCAGCCGCGCCGAAATGTTGGTGACCAAAGACGGCGCTGCCGTGGCAACCCTGTTTCCCGAAAAGCGCATCTATCCCGTGGCCGCAATGCCCACGACCGAAGCCGCGATTGACCAAGGCATTTTCCGCGACGTCTATCTTGTGATCGGTGATCCGCAAGAGGCGGGCGGTTACGCCGTGCGCGGCTATATCAAGCCCTTCGCCAATTGGATTTGGGGCGGCGCGCTGCTGATGGCGCTGGGCGGGCTGATCAGCCTGACGGATCGGCGCTACCGTGTGGCGGCAGGCGCGCGGGCCAAAGCCCTGCCCGTGGCGGCGGAGTAGGCGATGCGCAGCCTTCTGATCCTTCTGGTCTTTATCGCGTCTCCCGCCTTTGCCGTGCAGCCCGATGAAATGCTGGCCGATCCCGCGCTCGAGGCGCGGGCGCGCGCGATCACCATCAATCTGCGCTGCCCTGTCTGCCAAGGCGAAAGCATCGACGATTCCAACGCCCCAATCAGCCGTGATCTGCGCCTTGCCGTGCGCGAGCGTTTGATGGCAGGCGACAGCGACGATCAGGTGATTGACTATGTCACCACGCGCTACGGCGAATTCGTGCTGTTCAAGCCGCGCACAACGGGGTCAGGACTGATCTTATGGCTGGCGGGGCCGCTGATGCTGCTGGCAGGTGCAGGCATAGCCTTTGCCACCCTGCGCGCGCGGCAAACCGCGCCAGAACCTGCCAAACTGACTGCCGCCGAGCAGGCCGAATTGGACAAGCTTCTGTGAAAAAAGCCCTTTCCCTGCCTGCCCCCGCACCGTAACTTGCCCAAAAAGGGGGGCAACATGGCCAAAACCATTCTGATTGGCGCACCAATTGACGAAGGCCAGCGCAATTTGGGCTGCGTTATGGGGCCTGCGGCCTATCGCATCGCGGGCCTGCGCGCAGCGATTGCCGATTTGGGGCATGATGTGGACGATTGGGGCGATCTGGCGCTGGGGCCTTTGCCTGTGGCCATTTGCCAAAACCCTGCCGTGCATCATTTGGCCGAAGTGCTGGCTTGGACAGCGCTGCTGGCAGAAAAGACCGAAGCCGCGCTTCAGGTTGGCGGGTTGCCCATTATCCTTGGCGGCGATCACAGCCTTGCCTTGGGCAGCGTGGCAGGGGCCGCGCGCCATGCGGCAACGCAAGGTCGCCCGCTGTTTTTGCTGTGGCTAGATGCGCATTCCGATTTTCACACTGTGGAAACCACCACCTCGGGCAATTTGCATGGTACGCCCGTGGCCTATATTGCAGGGCGCGCGGGGTTTGACCCCTTCCCCCCCTTCCCTGCTCCAATACCCGCGCAGAATATCTGCCTGTTTGGCATCCGCAGCGTTGATCCTGCCGAACATGCAGCCCTGCTGCGCGCCGATATCGCCATTAACGATATGCGCGTTTTGGACGAGCGCGGCGTGGTTGCCCCCTTGGCCGAATTTTTGGCCCGCGTGCGGGCGGCGGGCGGCCTTTTGCACGTCTCGCTGGATGTAGATTTCCTTGACCCTGCCATTGCCCCTGCGGTTGGGACAACTGTCCCAGGCGGGGCCACCTTTCGCGAAGCGCATTTGGTGATGGAACTGCTGCACGAAAGCGGGCTGGTGACCTCGCTGGACTTGGTGGAACTGAACCCGTTTTTGGATGAACGCGGCCGCACGGCGAAGCTGATGGTTGATCTGGTGGGCAGCCTGATGGGCCGCAAAGTGTTCGACCGCGTGACGCGCAGTTACTGATCTGGGTCGCGGTAGATGTGCTGCGCGCCCTGCCAATCGGTCACCGTATATCCATGCGCGCCGCGTTCAAGATAATCAGGCCCAATCGGCACTTTGCCAAACCCGCCGGGAATATCCAGCACATAGGTCGGCATCCCCATGCCCGACATACGCCCGCGCAGTTGCGCCATAATCGCTTGGCCTGCTGCAATCGTGGTGCGGAAATGGCTGGTTCCTTGGGCCAAATCGCAGTGGTGCAGGTAATAGGGCTGCACGCGCAGGGTAAGGAGGGCGCGAAACAGGGTCTCTAGCGTGGCGGCATTGTCATTAACCCCGCGCAGCAGCACGGTTTGCGACACCATTGGAATGCCGGCATCCGCAATGCGTGCCAACGCCGAGCGGGCAGCTGGGGTCAGCTCGCCTGCGTGGTTGGTATGCACGCCGATATAGACTGTTGGGCGGGCGCGCAGCGCGGCGATCAAATCATCGTCAATCCGCTGCGGGGCGACAACGGGCACGCGCGTGTGCAGCCGCACGATTTGCACGTGTGGGATGGCAGACAGGCGCGCCATGATCGCGGCAATGCGGCGCGGCGATAAGGACATCGGATCACCGCCCGTCAAAATCACCTCCCAAATCGCGGGGGTTTTGGCGATATAATCCAGCGCCGCCGTCAGGGCGGGGTCTGGCAGGGCCGCCGCCTCGCCCACCACTTCGCGGCGAAAACAAAAGCGGCAATACACCTCACAGGCGTGTGTTGCGGCCAAAATCACGCGGTCGGGGTAGCGGTGGGTTAGGCCAAAGGTTGGGCTGTGGGCGGTATCGCCGATAGGGTCGGTCATCTCTTCGGGGCGGATCACCAATTCGCGCGCATCGGGCACAAATTGTGCGGCCACGCCGCGGCTTTGCACCCCTGCCATTTCGGGCGTGATGCGAATGCGAAAACTTTCCGCAACCCGCGCCAAATCGCCCGCCTGACTGGGGGCAACAAGGCCTGCTGAAATCAGATCATCCACACTGTTCAGGCTGGCATTTTGGGGCGGATTTGGGCTGTTCATACTGCGGGCTTGTACACCCAAGCGCGCAGGGGCGGCAAGCGGGCGAATGGGTATCGCAAAGGCGCGCGAATTCGCCCCTTTTCCACAAGCAAAGCGCGTAAAATGCCCCGCTTGCCTTGCACCATGGGTGGGGTTTGATATAGGGTATGCCCAACAATATCTAGAGTTTTGACCAAAGGCTAAGTGCTGTGAGCGATCCATCCGATACCCCGCCAGACGCCCCCGAAAACAGCGGCGCAGGCGCAGCCCCCCGCGCCATTCATGACGGGCCGCAAATCGACATCGCGGCGGAAATGAAAACCGCCTATCTGGACTATGCTATGTCGGTGATCGTGTCGCGCGCGATCCCCGATCTGCGCGATGGTTTGAAACCCGTGCATCGCCGTATCCTGTTTGCCATGCATGAATCTGGCAACACCCACGACAAAGCCTACCGCAAATCCGCCCGCCCTGTTGGCGATACGATGGGTAAATATCACCCCCACGGCGATAGCGCGATCTATGACGCGCTGGTGCGCATGGCGCAGCCGTTTTCCATGTCTTTACCGCTGCTGGATGGGCAGGGCAATTTCGGCAGCATGGACGGCGATAACGCCGCCGCCATGCGCTATACCGAAGTGCGGATGGACAAGCCCGCCGCATTTTTGCTGGCCGATATCGAGAAAGAAACCGTTGATTTTCAAGACAATTATGATGGCAAAGACCGCGAGCCAACTGTGCTTCCGGCGCGCTTTCCCAATATGCTGGTCAACGGCGCAGGCGGTATTGCCGTGGGCATGGCCACCAACATTCCGCCCCATAACCTTGGCGAAGTGATCGACGGCACGCTGGCGATGATCGAGAACCCCGATATATCTCTTGAGGCGCTGATGGACATCATCCCCGCGCCAGATTTCCCCACGGGCGGGTTGATTTTGGGCCGTTCGGGCGCGCGTAAAGCCTATATCGAGGGGCGCGGCAGCGTCATCATCCGCTCTAAAACCCATATCGATGAAATTCGCAAAGATCGCTGGGCGATTGTTATTGATGAAATTCCCTATCAGGTGAACAAATCTCGCATGATCGAGATTATCGCCGAAATGGTGCGCGATAAGCGGATCGAGGGGATTTCCCATGTGCAGGACGAATCCGACCGTATTGGCGTGCGCGTGGTGATCGAACTGAAACGCGATGCCACGGCGGATGTGGTGCTGAACCAATTGTTCCGCTTTACGCCGATGCAAACCAGTTTTGGCTGCAATATGCTGGCGCTGAATGGCGGGCGGCCCGAACAACTGTCTCTGGCCGATTTCTTGCGTCATTTCATCACCTTCCGCGAAGAAGTTGTTGCGCGCCGCACAGCCTTTGAATTGCGCAAAGCTCGCGAGCGCAGCCATATTCTGTGCGGCCTTGCTGTGGCTGTGTCGAACGTGGACGAAGTGGTGGCCACCATCCGCTACAGCGCCGACCCTGCCGAGGCGCGCGAGCGCTTGATGAACCGCCGCTGGCCTGCGGGCGAGATTATCCCTTATATCAAACTGATCGACGATCCTTCGCACCCTGTAAATGACGATGGCACCTATAACCTGTCGGAAATTCAGGCCCGCGCGATTTTGGATTTGCGTCTGCAACGCCTGACAGCGCTGGGCGTTACCGAAATTACAAACGAATTGCAGGAACTGGCCGCCAAGATCAAAGATTACTTGGAAATTTTGGGTTCGCGCGAGCGGATCATGGCGATCATCTCGGATGAGTTGCGCGACGTGAAAGCCGCCTTTGCCATCAAACGCCGCACCGAAATCGTCGACTGGGGCGGCGATATGGACGACGAAGATTTGATCGAGCGCGAGGATATGGTCGTCACCATCACGAGCGGAGGCTATATCAAACGCACCAATCTGGCCGAATTCCGCGCACAAAATCGCGGCGGCAAGGGGCTGTCATCGATGGCCACCAAAGAAGACGATGTTGTGACCACCCTGTTTGTAGCAAACACGCACACGAACCTTTTGTTTTTCACCACCGATGGCATGGTGTATAAGCTGAAAACGTGGCGTCTGCCGCTGGCGGGGCGCACGGCCAAGGGCAAGGCGATGGTCAATATCCTGCCCATCCAGCAGGGCATTTCCATTGCAGCCCTTATGCCCGTGGACGCGCCCGAAGAAGATTGGGACAATCTGCAAATCGTGTTTGCCACGTCCGACGGCGATGTGCGCCAGAACGATTTATCCGATTTTGTGAACGTCAAACGCAACGGCAAAATTGCCATGAACCTGCCCGAAGGCGTGTCTTTGGTGAACGCCGCCATTGCGGACGAGAATGACGATATCATGCTGGTCACCGCACTAGGCCGCGCGATTCGCTTCCCCACAACCGAAATTCGCGTGTTTAAATCGCGCGGATCGACGGGCGTGCGCGGCATTCGTTTGCAAGGCGAGGACAAGGTGGTGTCGATGTCGATCATTCGGCACTTTGAGGCTGACCCAGCCGAGCGCGAAGCCTATCTGAAACAGCGCCGCCTGATGGCTGGCGTGACAGAGGATGACGTTGAGGCGGATGAAGAGGACGAGGCAGTGGCCGAAGGGCAGCTTTCCACTGAACGTTACGCCGAGATGTCTGCGGCCGAGGATTTGATCCTAACCATCACCGCAGGCGGCGCGGGCAAGCTGTCGTCCAGCCACGGCTATCCCGTGCGCGGGCGCGGCGGCATGGGTGTGATGGCGATGGACAAGGCGATGCGCGGCGGCACGTTGGTCGCCTCCTTCCCCGTTGTCATGTCTGACCAAATCATGCTGGCCACCAGCACGGGCCAATCCATCCGTGTGCCTGTGGATCAGATCAGCTTCCGGTCCCGCGCGGCGGGCGGGGTTAAAGTGTTCAACGTCGGGGCG
>CAMAWZ010000104.1 GCA_945861995.1 Pseudorhodobacter antarcticus | reverse complement strand
CAGGTTGTGCGCAGCGCAACCCTGCGCCTACGCCCCGCACTTAGGCCCTTGGCGCCAGCAGCGTCACGCCTTCGCCCGCCATAAACCCCTTTTGCTTTAGCAGATGCCGCGCGGATGGGGCGTCGCGGAAGTGGTCGTTCGAGATGATCGCCAGCCCCTGCTCCCGCGCCATATCGACCAGCACCCAGTCGGCCTGTGTGCCGCGATCCACCACCAGCACATCGGCGGCGGTGGGCAGGCGGGCGGCAAGGTCGTCGTGGGTCATAAACCGCCCCTCAAGGCGGTGGCCAGCGGTAGCGTCAAACACCACGCCTGCCGCCACCCCGCGCGACTTGAGCGCGGCCAGAACTTGGGCCAGCGGGCGCAGGGATGGCGCGCTTGCCGTGCCTGCGTCCACCTCCCAATTCATCACATTCGATCCATCGATCAGCACCAAATCCTCGCGGTAGGTCTGGGGCGGCATCATATTGGGCAACATCGGCGCGGCCTGCACGGCCATAGCGCGCCATTCGTGCATCTCGCGGGTTTTGAACATCGGCGCACCGTCCTGCCCTGTGCCAGACAGATAGCGCTGCGCCTGCCGCACCTCGTGCACGCGCACCAAGGCATTGGCCTGCCCAAATCGCTGCGCCGCCGCCCGTTTCAGCCGCGGCTCAAACCCAGCGCCGCCGTCCACCCGCACCTCGCCAAGTTCGATATATGTGTAGCCTTCGATCTGCGCCGCATCTGTCACCAGAAAAATCCCGCCCCTATGGTGCAGATCAATCACTCGTTCGCGCTGCGGGCGGGTGTCGTGATGGGCGTTGGTTTTTCGCGCTGCCCGCTGCGGCGCGCGCGAAAAGCGGGGCCGCTGGATCTATGGCCGTTCTGCAGGCAGGCGGGCGTCATCCCTGCGCCTATCCCGCCTGCGTGCAAAGACATAGGCCACGGCCAACAGCGCCGATAGCATCAAAAGCGGGGCGAAAAGCAAATCTTGCACGCAGCACCTTTACCAAAACACCCCCCACTCCTGCGCGCCAAAGCGGGCAAAATTTTGTCGCTTTGCGGGTAATTTGCTAAAACCTTAGCCCAGCAAATCCTCGACAAACCACGCGGCAAACTGTGCGCGGTTGCTGACCCCCGCCTTGGCATAAACATGGGTCATTTGCACGCGCACGGTGCCTTGCGCCGCCCCGCGCAGCGCGGCTATTTCCGCCACATCAAGTCCCTTCAGCGCGAACAGCGCCACGTCACGCTCGGCCGGCGTCAAACCCCACGCGGTGAACTGCGCCTCAATTGCATCCGCCAGCGCGCCGCGCGCGATCTGCAAAGCCCGCGACTGCGCGCGCATTTGATCCAGCGTTTGGCGCAGCGCCCATGCGCCAAAGACCACCCCCAGCGTCAGGGCCAGCGCCACCAGCGATTCAAACACGCTGTGCGGCGCGGTAGGGTTTGCCCACATATCCGACAGCGCATCACCCACAAAGAACACCGCAGCCGTGCTTTGCAACAGCAAAAAGGCGGCAAGAGCCATTGGCCCGCGCCGCCCTGCAATATTACGCTTTACTTTCATAATTTGGCTTTCATGATTTGCGCAGCATGGGGCGCACCAAATTGCGGCCCAGCGCGCGGCTTTCAAGCGCCACACCTGCCACATGGATCAGCGCCAAAATCACCACCAAATTCGCCGCCACTTCATGCACCTCTTTTGCCCAAGCGCCGCCCGCGCCCTCGCCTGCATCTTCGCCCTCTTCGTCCGCCTGCACAAGCGTCGACCAATCACCCGTTTCCACAATCGCCTGCTGCTGGGCCATCTGCACAGGGCTTGCCCCGCCCGTCATCACAAGGCCCGTGATGCAAACCAAGGCCAGCATCGCCCAAAGCGCGTAAATCATCACCGCGCCCGCAGGGTTGTGGCTGGGATATTCGGGCAAGGTTTCCCGCTTGCCGCCCAGTTTGCGCAAGAGCGCCTGTATGTGGCGCAAGGCTGCAAATGGATTTGGCAAAAAGGATGAGAACCGCGCCTCTTGCGGGCCGACAAAGCCCCAAGCGAAGCGCACAGCCAAGACGGCCAGCAAAGCCCATCCGATCCAAATATGCCACGTGCCGCCTGCACGGTTCAAAAGATAATTGGACAGAACCGCCACAGCCACCGCCCAATGCGACAGGCGCACCAGCGGATCCCATACTGGCCCGCCTGCCAGATGCGGGGCTGCGGGGCGGGGGGCACTGCGCGCCCCCAAAGGTGTTTGCCCCTGTGCCATTATTCCGCCTCGTCTTTCACTTCGCTCACAGCGCCTGTTTTGGGGTCGATATAAACTTCCCAAACTTTCATCGCCTCATCGGTGCATTGGGCTTCGATGCTGCCATCTTCCGCTTCGAACGCGGTCACAGCGCAGCCCTTTGCGGCCAGTGCGGCCGTGGCATCCGCGGCATTTGTGCCCACAACATCGCCCACAACAGGCATCGCCAGTGCAGCCATTGGGGCGCAGATCAGGGCCGCAATCATCAAGGTCTTTTTCATGTCATTCTCCTGTGCGGCCCGCACCATGCAGATCGCCCTTTTGATCTGCGCGCTTCCCCCTGCCCCGTCTATGCACGCAGCGCAGATATGGGGCCGTGTAAGCGCCTGCTTACGCGCGCGCCCACTTGCCCCTTTGCGAGCAATCCACTACCCAAGGGATACGCCATTCATCCAAGGTCAATCACATGCGTCTGTCCCGCTATTTCCTGCCTGTCCTAAAAGAAAACCCTGCCGAGGCGCAGATCGTCTCGCACCGCTATATGCTGCGGGCAGGCATGATCAAACAGCAGGCGGCGGGGATTTATTCGTGGCTGCCCTTGGGTCTGCGCGTCTTGAACCGCATCCAAGCGATTGTGAACGAAGAGCAAATTCGCGCAGGCCATATCCCCCTGCTGATGCCCACCCTGCAACCCGCCGATCTGTGGCGCGAAAGCGGGCGCTATGACGACTATGGCCAAGAAATGCTGCGCATCACCGACCGGCAGAAACGCGAAATGCTCTATGGCCCCACCAATGAGGAGATGATCACCGACATCTTCCGCGCGCACGTGACCAGCTACAAAGACCTGCCCCTGACCCTGTACCACATCCAATGGAAATTCCGCGATGAAATGCGCCCGCGCTTCGGCGTGATGCGGGGCCGCGAATTTCTGATGAAAGACGGCTATAATTTCGACATCGACAAAAACGCCGCCCTGCACGCCTATAACCGCCATATGGTCAGCTACCTGCGCACCTATGAACGCATGGGCCTAACCGCCATTCCAATGCGCGCGGCATCGGGCCCCATTGGCGGCGATAACACGCACGAATTTCTGGTGCTGGCCCAAACGGGCGAGTCTGAGGTGTTTTATGATGACCGTGTGACCGCCCTAAAACTGGGCGCGCGCGAAGTGGATTATGACGACCGCACCGCTGTGGCCGATGTCTGCGCCGAGTTTACCACCCTGTATGCGCGCACCGACGAGACGCACGATGAAGCGGCCTTCAACGCCATTCCAGAAGCGCACCGCAAAGTGGGGCGCGGCATTGAAGTGGGGCAGATTTTCTACTTCGGCACCAAATATTCGGAATCGATGGGCGCAAATGTTGTCACCCCCGATGGGGCCAAAGTGCCCGTTGAAATGGGCAGTCACGGCATTGGCGTGTCCCGCCTTTTGGGCACGATTATCGAGGCAAGCCACGACGACAAAGGCATCATCTGGCCCGAAGGCGTGACCCCCTTCCCCGTGGGCATTGTGAACCTGAAACAAGGCGACGCAGCAGCGGATGCCGCCTGCTTGGGCCTTTATAAGGCGCTGACGGCGGCAGGCCTAGAACCCCTCTACGACGACCGAGATGAACGCGCAGGCGCCAAGTTTGCCACGATGGATTTGATCGGCCTGCCGTGGCGGATCACCGTTGGGCCGCGCGGGCTGGCGAATGGGGTAGTGGAACTCACCTCCCGCCGCACGGGGGAGTCGGTGGAGATGACGCCAGAAGCCGCCGTGGCGCGGGTGGTAGAAATTTACGTAGCGCATCGCTAAAGGAAAGGGGCGCAGACAGCGCCCCTTTTAATTGGATGAAGGCGCGTGAAATTGGGCGGAAGGTGCGTGATTTCACGCACCATTTTCCCCGCGCAACGGGTTTTGCCAAATGGCGCGTGCAAATACGAACCTTACAGCCAACTCCCGCCATCCCCCCCCTTCCCCCCCGCCCTACTCCCTGCGATACTCCCCCAAACCACGGAGCATCCCATGCTGCAAAAACTCATCCTCATAGCCTCCCTCGCCACGGGCGTCGCTGGCAGTCAGTTCCCCGAATTCAGCCAGCAATACCTGCAGCGCCTTGGGGGGCAGTATGACGCCCTGTCCCAAATCGCGGCCGACTTTGATGCATCCGCCACCAAGGCTGGCCTGACCCGCGATACGGCGCTGGCCCAGATCAAAGGCAGCACGTTTCAAGATGCCCACCGCGCAGATATGGCCAATGCCTTTGCGCGGCTCGATAATGTCACCGCCGATCTGGCGCTACTCCGCGCGGCAAGTCCGCTGGAACGCATGGCCTTCCCCCACCGCTTTCGCGACGGGCAAACCTTTGCCGCCACTTGGGCCGATTTCCGCCCCGCCATGCCCGTTACCCTTGAAGGGGGCTTTGCCACGGGCATTGGCTTTCTCGCGGGGCTTTTGGGCCTGAATGGCCTTACCGCCGCCCTGCGCTGGCCCTTTCGCCGCCGCCGCAAAGCTTTTGCGGACGCTTCGGGAAATACGAACAACCTCTAGTTGAAGAGTAGCTTAACCTAGCAGAATAAGGGTGAAATTCAAAAATATTTCCCCTCAGGATTGAGTGTCTCTACTGGACAGCTTAACGCACTGATACTTAGGGTTGCATATCGACGTACCAGAAAGGATCGTTATGCAAAATACCCTCTATCCAAAATTTTCCGCCGCGCGCCTGCTTGCACTTGGCACGGCACTTGCCTCCACCTTTGCCTTTGCGACCGCCGCAGTGGCAATGCCAGCCCCCTATGTCAGCCGCGCATTGGACGCGGTTCTAATCCCCGTCGATGACGAAGTGCGCGGGGCCTTTGGCCTTGCTGCCTCTGACAGCGGCGTCTTGGTTCTGGCCACTTCACCCGGCGGCGTTGGCGAAGCGGCTGGCATCAAGCCTGGCGATGTCATCAGCAAAGCCTACGGAAAAGTGATTTCAAGCCCCATCGATCTGGATGAAATCGTTTATTACTGGATCAGCCAAGGCACCACAGATTTCGGGTTTGACGTGTGGTCGGGCGGCGTGGCGTACTATTACACCAGCATCATCACTTACGAATCCTATTCCGAAGTGATCGATTTGACGACGGTTTCCTCGTGGAGCAGCTATTCCTATGAAAGCTTCAGCTATGAAGAATACACCAGCGAATACAGCGAAGAAATCACCGAATCTTACGAGTCTTCGGAAAGCCTGATTGAAGAGACAACCAGTTCCGAAGAATTCGCTGCCGAACAATCGGAAGAATCGACCGAAGATGACGCAGGCGACGATAGCGCGGATGACGCTGGCGGTGATGACGGCGGCGATGATGCGGGCGGTGATGACGGCGGTGATGACGCTGGCGGTGATGACGGCGGTGATGATGCTGGCGGTGATGATGCTGGCGGTGATGACGCTGGCGGTGATGACGGCGGTGATGACGGCGGCGGTGATGACGGCGGTGATGACGCTGGCGGCGACGACGGCGAGTAAGCCAAGCTTTCTTGCCCACGACAAAGGCATCGGGCCCCGTCCCGATGCCTTTTTTCTTTGCGCGCTGCAAAATTTTGCTATGGCCAACGCGCGCAAAAGAACTAACTATAAATACAACTAAAGGGAGAAAAATAATGCAATATCGCCGCCTTGGCAAATCTGGCCTACAAGTTTCCGAATTTTCCTACGGCTCTTGGGTGACCTTCGCCAAGCAGGTCGATGTCGCCCCCGCCAAGGCGATGCTATCGGCCGCCTATGACGCAGGGGTTAACTTTTTCGACAATGCCGAAGGGTACGAACAAGGCAATTCCGAACTGGTCATGGGCCAAGCCATTGACGAACTTGGCTGGTCGCGCGACAGCTATATCGTCTCATCCAAAGTTTTCTGGGGCGGCAGCAAACCCACCCAGCGCGGCCTATCGGCCAAGCACGTCACCGAGGCTTGCCATGCTGCACTTAAGCGCCTGCGCGTTGAACACCTTGACCTGTATTTTTGCCACCGCCCCGATATTGACACGCCAATCGAAGAAACCGTCCGCGCGATGGATAACTTGGTGCGTCAGGGCAAAGTGATTTACTGGGGCACGTCCGAATGGTCGGGCCAGCAGATCACCGAAGCGCACGCCATTGCCCGCGCGGCTAACCTGACCCCGCCCACGATGGAACAGCCGCAATACAACCTGTTCGAACGCGACAAGGTGGAACGCGATTATCTGCCCGTTTATGACACCTTTGGTCTGGGGACGACGATTTGGTCTCCGCTGGCGTCAGGGTTGCTCACGGGCAAGTACAACAACGGCATGCCAAACGATTCCCGCGCGAACCTGCCAGGCTATGAATGGTTGCGCGATATCATGATGGGCGATGAGGGCCGCGCGCGGATCGAAAAAATCAAGGAACTGGCCAAAATCGCGGATGGTGCGGGTATGCCCATTCACCACATGGCGCTCTTGTGGTGCCTTGCCAACCCGCGCGTGTCGACCGTGATTTTGGGGGCCAGCAAGATTGAACAGTTGCATGACAACCTGTCAGCCCTGAAATCGCGCGAAAAGGTGACCGCCGATGTCATGGCCGCGATCGAAGATGTTATGGGCAATAAACCCGCAGCGCCGCAACGCTTTTAGGGCCAGCGGCGGATAACCCATTCACCTATGGTGATGTTGATGACCCAAGAGCCGACAAAGGCTAGGTCGGAAACATACCCTTCTAATGGCGCGCCAGTGATGATGAATATGGGAAACATGACCAGCGCGATGGTGGCCGCACCCATGCCAATGGCATAGGCGCGGATCATCCACGCGCGGTGGCGGGCCAAATAGCGCAACAGGGCGGCCCGCAGCCCAACCACCAGCGCCCCCAAAAGCGCCGCGCCCATCACCAAGCGCGCGGTGACCAAAATCCATGTCCCAGCATCGGGAAATTGGAACACAAGGCGCAGCGACGTCAAACCCAGCGCCAACCCCGCCAGCACAAACACCCGCCCAAGCCAACGATGCAGCCGCCCAAAACGGCCCCGCAGCGCGCGCGAAAACTGCAACGGGCCAAGAATACCAAAGACCGCGCCCCCCGCCGCATGGAAAAAATGCCCAAAGGGCACTGCGGTGAATTTAACGGCATCAGGGGGCAGCGCGCCCAAGGGTATTTGGCCCATGCGCACGAAAGATATGGCAATCGGGATTCCTGTGAAAATCAACAACAAAGCCGCGATGGCAGGGCCGCTAAAGCGCCGCGCTTGGGCCAGGTCAGACATCTGAATCGCCTCCTTGGTTCATCAGCACAACCAGATTGCCAACCTTATGAAAGGTTTCGGCTATGGCATGGGCGCGGGGTAAATCGGTAAAGGGCAAGGTTTGTCCAACAACGGGGCGATAAGCGCCCGCTTGGTGCAGCCCCACCAGCCGCTGCATCATGGCGCGGCTTTCCGACGATGTGCCCGCAATGCGCCTGCGCCCATCGATGCGCGGGCGCAGCGCGGCGGCAAGGGTCGCAGACAGATCGGCAGTGATCATACACAGCCGCCCGCCCTGCGCCAAAAGGGGCCGCACGCGCGCCCAAGGATAGGTTCCCATCACATCAAATATCACATCATAAGGGCCAGACAGCGCGCCTGCGGCATAGTCATGCACCGCTCCCGCCCCCAACCGCCGCGCAAGATCATGGTTTTGCGCCGAGGCGAGGGCCGTCACCTTTGCCCCCAAATGCGCAGCAATTT
>CAMAWZ010000103.1 GCA_945861995.1 Pseudorhodobacter antarcticus | reverse complement strand
CTTCGCTGCCCACCGTCACGTTCAAGCTGGCATCCCCACCCGACAGACGGCGGTTCATATCGACAACTTCGGTTTGGGTGACCCCAAGTTCGGTCGCAATGCGCGCCACATTTTCGGGGCGCAAATCGCCCTCTTCCAGCGCGCCTACTTTGGCCTTGGCCTTACGCAGGTTGAAAAACAGCTTTTTCTGCGCAGATGTCGTGCCCATTTTGACCAGTGACCACGACCGCAGAATATATTCCTGAATAGACGCGCGGATCCACCACATCGCATAGGTGGCAAGGCGAAAGCCCTTTTCGGGATCAAAGCGTTTCACCGCCTGCATCAGGCCCACATTCGCCTCGGAAATCACTTCCGATTGCGGCAGGCCATAGCCGCGGTAACCCATGGCGATTTTGGCCGCCAGTCGCAGGTGCGATGTGACCATTTTATGCGCAGCCGCGCTGTCTTGATGGTCAACCCAGCGCTTGGCCAGCATATATTCTTGTTCGGGTTCCAGCATGGGAAATTTGCGAATTTCCTGCATATAGCGGTTCAGCCCCTGTTCAGGACTTGGGGCTGGAAGGTTTTGATAGGTGCTCATTTTGACGCTCCTGTTGATCGCGGTGCGCACTCGCCCCCGCTGATGCTATCATCTAAGTATCACAACTTTGGCACGCAAGAGAGGGTCACAAAAATATGAACACGCGCTTAAGCGGTTGGCCGCTCACCTGCCGCGCCAGCGCGCAAAGCCTCAATCAGCGCTGCCAGATCGGCGGGCAAATCGGATGTAAATTCCATCCGCTTGCCCGTTTTGGGATGGTCAAACCCCAATGACGCAGCGTGCAGCGCTTGGCGTGGGAAGGTATTGGCAAGCTCAGCCGCCACCGCATAGATTTTGGGCGAAAACTTGCGCGACCCGCCATAGGTTTGATCGCCCAGCAGACCGTGGCCAGCATAAGACATATGCACGCGAATTTGGTGGGTGCGCCCTGTCTCAAGCCAGCATTCTATCAGCGCGGCGGATGGGCCAAGCTCTTCTACCACGCGGGTGCGGGTGACGGCGTGACGCCCGCTGTCCCACACCACGGCTTGGCGTTGGCGGTCATGCTTATGCCGCGCAAGCTGGGTTGCGATTTTCAATATCCCTGCGCCTTCGAATGTGACCCCGCGCAAACCGCGAATGCGTGGATCATAGGCCGAGGGCGCGCCATGCACCACCGCCAGATAGCGGCGCGTCACCGAATGGTCGGCGAATTGTTCTGATAGCGCATGATGCGCGCGGTCGGTTTTTGCCACAACCAAAAGGCCTGTCGTATCTTTATCAATGCGGTGCACAATGCCAGGGCGGCGCGCCCCGCCAATGCCCGCCAGCGTATCGCCGCAATGATGCAGCAGCGCGTTCACCAGCGTCCCCGATGGCGATCCGGGGGCGGGATGCACCACCATGCCAGCGGGTTTGTCGATGACGATCAACTCTTTATCTTCATAGATGATGGTCAGCGGAATATCTTCTGGCAAAGTGTCCAGATTTTCGGGCGCGGCAAGGCGCAGGGTGATTACATCCCCCGCCTGTACCCGCGCCTTGGCATCGGTGATGGGCGCGCCGCCGCGCCAGACATCCCCCGCCTCGATCATTTTCATCAAACGGGATCGCGACAGCGCCGCGCCCTCTGGCACAGCGGCGGCCAGTGCCTTATCAAGGCGCAGTGCGGCATCGGTCAGAACGACAGTGATTTCGCCACCCGCATCCACGCCGTCATCTTCAAGTTCATCGTCAAAGGGGTTTGGCATGGCAGACACTCCGGCAGAAGAACAGGGCTTGCCCCCGTCTTTGCGCTTTCTAAAAGGCTTGGTGACCACGCTGATGATCACCATGATTTTGGGTGTCATAACGGTGGTTTGGCTGCTTGTCACCCGAATGCCTGACGGGCGGGCGCAAATCCCCGCTTTGCCGCCCTATATTGTGCTGCCAGCGGGGCAGCAGGCGCAGGCAGTAACCTTTGGCAACGGGTGGAGCGCGGTTGTCACAACCTCGCAAAACTTGCTGATTTATGATGGCAGCGGCGCGCTGGTACAAAGCCTAGACTTGGGCGATTTGGCCGCCCAGAATTGACATTTGCGCGCCTGCATGAAACAGGCGCTGGGACAGCTGCAAAGGATACGTCAATGAAGCGCGTGGCAATTATGACAACGGTGCGCAATGACACCCTGTTTCTAACGCGCTGGATTGCCTATTACGTCGGCATTTTCGGGATGCAAAACCTGTTTGTCATCTTTGACGGGCATGACCAAACCATCCCCATCGAGGCGCGCGCGGTAAACACAATCCAACTGCCGAACATCCCCCGCAGCGTGATCATCGGCGAGAAGTTCCGCGCCAAAGCCTCCTCAAATTTCGCCGCCGCCCTGTTTGCCAGCTATGACATTGTTATCGCCATGGACGTGGACGAATTTATTGTCGTTGACCCGAATTTGGGCGTGACCTTGCACGACTATTTGTCCAGTAAAGACTTGCCATCTTCGGTTTCGGCGCTGGGGCTTGATGTGATCCAGCACGTTGACCGCGAGGCGGAACTGGATTTGACCAAGGGCTTTTTGGCGCAGCGGCACTTTGCGCTGGTCTCGGCCCGCTATACCAAGCCCAACATTATCACGAAACCCCTGCGCTGGGGGGCGGGGCACCACCGCATCAAAGGGCGCAATTTTCACATTGATCCAAACTTGTTCATGTTCCATTTCGGATCGGTCGATCTGGCGTTCTCGGCGGCGCGCAATGGGGATCGTGATGCAACATCAGTGGGCTGGACGGCCCATATCGCGCGGCGTTATGCGCTGTTTGATCTGATGAAAAAATCAACCCCTATTGATGGCGATGGCTTTTTCGCAACCGCCCGCCGCCTGCTCACATGGCGCCGCCCGATCTATGCGTGGAACAAACCGCAAATGATCAAAGGCGATCCTGTGGTAGAAATTCCCGCACGGTTTTGGGATGCCGTTTAGACTTTGATTTCAGCCGCACTGCGTTTTACGACATATAGTCACAAATAGTTCAGCATAAAATTGTATCCCCCCGACATTGGCGCGACATTGTGCCAAAATGAGAGCATTCGAATGACCCTGTTACCGCGCAACCTTTTGGGGGCGGCAGTGCCACCTGTCGAACAAATCCGCCCGCAGATCGCGGCCCTGTGTTGGCGCAAAAAGCGCGGGCAGATCGAGGTATTGCTGATCACCAGCCGCGATACGGGGCGCTGGGTTTTGCCAAAAGGCTGGCCAATGGATGGGCGCACCGCCAGTGAGGCCGCCGCAGTTGAAGCCTGGGAAGAGGCAGGGGTGCACGGGGCCATTTCAGACCAAAACCTTGGCCGTTTTCAATATGATAAGCAGCACCCTTCCAAACCCACTCAGCGCTGCGAAGTGACGGTGTATCCGCTGCGCGTGGCGCGACTAGAACCGAAATTTCCCGAACGCAAAGAACGCCGCCGCAAATGGTTTTCTGCGCGCAAGGCCGCCAAAGCGGTGCATGAGCCCGCATTGGCCGATTTGATTTTGACGGCCAGCGCGCAATTGGGCAGTTAAGGCAGGGCTTGCGGCGGGGCCAAAAACGCCTACATTCATAGCCTTAGAGTGTTGGGAATTTCAGATGATTTGTTTCACCTTGCGCTGCGGCAGGGATCACAGTTTTGAAAGTTGGTTCACTTCGTCACAAGCTTTCGATGCTTTGGCGCAGGCGGGTCATTTGGCCTGCCCGATCTGCGGTGACGGGCAGGTTGGCAAGGGTCTGATGGCCCCTGCCATTGCCAGCAAAGCCAACGATGAAGCGCCTGCGCCCCTGACCCAACCCCAAACCGATGTTGAACAAGCCATGGCGCAGATGCGCCAGATGATCGAGGCGAATTCCGATTATGTCGGCATGAATTTCGCGGCCGAAGCGCGCAAAATCCATCTGGGCGAAGCGCCCACCCGCGCCATTTACGGCGAGGCGAAAGCGGACGAGGCGCGCGCCCTGCTAGACGACGGCATTCCCGTCGCCCCCCTGCCCTTTATGCCCCGTGCAAAGGTGAATTGATGCGAGGTTTGATCACAGGAGCCAATCGTGGCATTGGGCTGGCCTTGGCGCAGCATTACACACAAATCGGCGCGCAGGTGCTGTCGGGCGCGCGCCTGCCCGCGCTTGGGCAGATTGCCCTAGATGTAAGCAACCCCGCATCCTTGCAGGCGGCATCAGCGCAAAACGGGCAGCCGCTGGATTTGCTGATTTGCAATGCGGGCGTGTATTTGGACAAGAACGAGGCCTTGGACAATGGCTATGCCGCGCCGCTTTGGGCCGATAGTTTTGCCACCAATGTGACGGGAGTTTTTCATACGGTGCAGGCCTTTTTGCCGCAACTGCGCGCCGCGCGGGGCAAGCTGGCCATCATCTCATCCATCATGGGTTCCAGCGCGTCAACCAGCGGCGGCAGTTACATCTACCGCGCGTCAAAGGCGGCGGCGGCCAATCTGGGCCGCAATTTGGCATTGGATTTGGCCCGCGATGGGATCCCTGTTGGCATTTATCACCCAGGCTGGGTGCAGACAGATATGGGCGGGGCGGCAGCCAGCATATCGGTGCAAACATCTGCCACAGGTTTGGCACAGCGCTTTTCGGCGCTGTCACTGCACAATTCGGGGTGCTTTGAAACCTATGATGGCACGGCCCTAACCTTTTAGGACGGGCTGAAGACCTGCCTATACGCCCTTGTTTAGATTTGCTTTTCAGGCATATACACGCGCAGCCCGTCCAGCGCATCGCTGACCTTGATCTGGCAGGTCAGGCGCGAGCGGGCCGCATCGGGCTGATAGGCGAAATCCAGCATATCTTCTTCCATCGCGTCCTTTTTCGGCAGGCGCGAAACCCATGCTTCATCTACATAAACATGGCAGGTCGAACAAGCGCAGGCCCCGCCGCAATCGGCCTCGATGCCGCGCACGCCATTGTCGCGCGCGCCTTCCATGACTGTCATGCCATTGGCCACGTCGATGATGTGTTCTTTGCCGCCAAACTCGATGTAGGTGATTTTTGCCATGGTCATGCCCTTTTCGGTGTTTGCGGCGTGATACGACAAGCGCGCGGCAATTTCCAGTGCAGATTGAAGAAAATGCGTATGGCGCGCGTCTGGGGCGCGTATTGCATCCGTATTGCATCCGTCCCTACAGCAAGCCATAGGGGCAGCCCGCGCTGCCCTTGCAAATGGCGGAAAATGTTCTATATTTGTTCTTATGACTCTGATCCGCCCCACCCCCGATTGGATGGCGCAAACCCCTGCGCCCGACACATGGCCGCGCCCGCCTGCGGCCCTGCCCGCCGAGCGGCTGGTCGAGCCGCGCGTGGGGGCAAAGGTCTGCGTTGCAGGTCTGGTTTTGGTGCGCCAACGCCCCGGCACGGCGAAGGGGGTTATCTTTCTGACGCTGGAGGATGAAACAGGCACCGCTAATGTGGTGGTCTGGGCGCAAACCTATGAAAAATTTCGCCGCGCGGTGATTGCGGGGCGGCTTTTGCGCGTAACGGGGCGGTTGCAGCGCGACTGTAACGTGGTGCATATCGTGGCCGAGCAGATCGAAGATATATCCTACATGCTGGACCGCCTGCTGACCCAAGGGTTTGCCCCCGACGGCGTGCGCGCGGCCGATCAGCCGTAACTTTGAAACGCTGGCATTCGCGCCATTTCTGCGCTATAAGACGCGAAACACCCCCGCAGAGGGGTCGATGGGCAGCGATGGGCAACAGATTTCGACACCTTGGGCCAAGACAGCCAGCGGCGATTATTGCCGTGCTGGCGCTGATGTCTTGCCAATCTGCCCCCCCTGTTGGGCTGGCACAAACCAGCAGCCAGATTGCAGTTTTGCGCCTGAAGGCGGGCGAGACGCCGCCGCAAAGCCTTGGCAAATGCTGGGCATCTGATACCAGCCCCGCCGTGATTGAAACCATCACCGAACAGGTGCAAGTGCTGCCCGAACGGCGCGATGGCGCGGGCAACATCACCCAAGCGGCGCAGTTTCAGACCCGCACGGCGCAGCGCATGGTATCAGACCGCGCGGTTGTGTGGTTTGCCTCGCCCTGCCCCGATGCAATTACTGTGGGCTTTGTGGCCAGCCTGCAACGCGCCCTAAAAGCGCGCGGGCGGTTTTTTGCCCCCGTCACAGGCGCGTGGGACGCCCAAACCCTAGCCGCCTTGCAAAAGTTTCAACGCGAACGTGGTCTGGACAGCCCCGTCATTTCGCTGGCAGCGGCGCAGGAATTGGGGCTGGTGGCGGCTGATTTATAGAAAAAGGGCGGCAGGTTGCCCCGCCGCCCTTTTTGAATATCGCGCGCAGTGTTCGCTGGGATTTATTCCACAGACAGGGCGATAAAGCGCGGGTTCCCTTCGCGGCGTATAAGCAGCAAGATCGATTTGCGACCTTCGTCGCGGGCGGCGGTCACGCGGGCCTGAAAATCGGTCACTGTGGCCACTTTTTGCTGGCCTGCCTCGACAATCACATCGCCCGCAGCCAAGCCTTTTGCCCCTGCGTCCGATGCTGCATCCACACCCATCACGACCAGTCCTTCGCTGCCCGCAGGCAAGTTCAGGCTTTTGGCGATGTCAGCGGTCATGGGCTGCACGGTTAGGCCCAGAAGTTCCAATTCCTCTGGCTCGGCAGGGGTATCGCTGCCGTCGGCATTTGCGGGCTTTGCTTCGGCGGCCTCGGCCTCTTCACGGCGGCCCAATTTGACGGGGATCGTCATTTCATCGCCGTCCCGCAGCACCACCACGGGCACATCTTCGCCAATGGGGCTGTCGGCCACGGTGCGGGTTAAATCGCGCACATCGGTGATGTCTTGCCCGTTAAAGGTGGTGATCACATCGCCCGCCAGCAGCCCTGCATCCAAGGCAGGCCCCGCAGGTACATCGGTAATCAGCGCGCCCGCGCTGACCGACAGGCCCATCGCTTCGGCCACATCGGGGGTGACGTCTTGAATTTTCACGCCCAGCCAACCACGCCGTGTTTCGCCAAATTCGCGCAGCTGATCGACGACTTTGGTGACCACATTAGAGGCCATAGAAAAGCCAATACCAATCGATCCGCCCGAGGGTGACAGAATGGCGGTATTCACGCCAATGACATCGCCATCAAGGTTGAACAAGGGGCCGCCCGAGTTGCCTTTGTTGATGGCCGCATCGGTTTGCAAAAAGTCGTCATAAGTGCCCGACAACTCGCGCCCGCGGGCAGAAACGATACCAGCAGAGACGGAAAATCCCTGCCCCAGCGGGTTGCCCATGGCCATCACCCAATCGCCCACGCGCATCTCATCGCTGTTGCCAAAGGCCACAAAGGGCAAATCGGCAGCCTCGACTTTTAGCACGGCAATATCGGTTTTGGGATCGGTGCCAACCAGTTTGGCGGCAAGCCGTTTGCCATCGAAAAATTCGATATTGATTTCATCGGCACCTTCGATGACGTGGTTGTTGGTCACGATATAGCCGTCATTTGAAATAACAAAGCCTGACCCCAACGCTTCGGAACGCTGCTGGCGGTCATCGCCGCCTTGGCCGTTGCGATCCATGAAATCTTTGAAGAAATCTTCAAAAGGCGATCCTTCTGGAACCATGGGGGCATCGCTGGTTGGGGTAGCAACAAGAGACGAGGTGGTGATATTGACCACAGATGGGCTGATCTTTTCGGCCAGATCGGCAAAGCTGTCAGGCGCGCCCAAGGCAAGGGCGGATGTGGCAGGCAGCACAGATGCCGCAAGGCCAAGGCCCAGGGCAAGGGCGGCTGCGCGGCTGGCGGCCCGCGCTGTGGCAAGGCCGCGAATGGGTGCAAAATAGGAAAGAGAAAGAGTGCGCACGGCGGATCTCCTGAAGTGCTAAAGTCTTGGCGCAGGATGCTGCGTCTGGGGGAAGATGATCCGCCTGCGGGGCATCAGCAAGGGATGTTTCAGCACGATCATCTGCTTGTGAAGTCGCATCGCGCGGGCGTGATGCTGTTGTGAAAAAAAGTGCCGCGCAGCT
>CAMAWZ010000102.1 GCA_945861995.1 Pseudorhodobacter antarcticus | reverse complement strand
TAAGCCAAAGCGCCGGTCTTGGCCTCGGCCACGCCCTGATCATAGGGACGCTGCGAGGAAATACCTGCGATAAAGCCGGTTTGCGCCATGTTCAAAGCAACGATTTGGTCAAAGTTCTCGTTGACGATTTTGAAGTTGTCGGGCGCGCGGCCAGCCACTGTTGCCGAAGTCACAGCGCCCATAGCGGGGATCGACCAGCTTGCATAAACGCCGTCCAGATCGGGGTAGCGCGCCAACAAACCGTCAGCAACTTCTTGGCCCTTGTTGGGGTTGTTGTGACCAGCGGCCGCGATCACGTTCAGGTCTGGATATTTCGCCATAACGCGGGCGATAAAGCCTTCGTAACGCAGGTTGGTCACATAGAAGTCGGCAGCGTAGTACATCGCGGCAACGTCACCCTTGCCGCCCAGCGCTTCGGCCAATGCGTCTGCCAGATACATGCCCAGTTGCAGGTTGTCGGACGAGATGATCGAGGCGTAGTCCTTGCCAGCCGTCATGCCTTCAACCGCTTGGTCGATAAACACAATCTTGGTGCCAGCAGCGGCGATCTTTTGATAAGCCGAAGCAGTGGTTTGGCCGTTCAGCGGGATCGACACCAGCAAATCAGGCTTCAGCACGCCAATTGCGTCAAGGTCAGAAATTTGCTTGGCGTCATCCCAGTTGGCGTTGGTTTCGGCAACAACTTCGATTCCCAAGGATTCAAAGGTTTCTTTCAGGCCGATCAGCTGTTGGCTGGCCCAGTCGTCGCCCATCCAACCCATCGAGATACCAACCGTAAAGCCACCAGCCTTAACCTTGGCAATCTGCTCTTCGGTCAGGTTCAGATCGGCAGCGGGAAAGCCCGCAGCGCCGTCTTGGCCGTCCGAAACAACAACGCCCTCAAGGTTGTCCAGCGCGGCAAATTCCATCGTTTTGTCCGATGGTGCCTTGTACCACAGCGGATGCTGGATATCGGCAGCGATTTCGGCAAAGGCAAAGCTGGGCAGCAGGGCCACAGTCATTGCAAGTGCCGCACGTTTTAAGTTCAGTGGTTTCATTGTCTTCTCCTCCAGTTTTTGGTTGTGACAGGGCCTCCTCTTCAGAGGCCTGTCATTTGCGGTAATTCAGGCAGTTTTTGTCGCAGGCTTGGCCTAGGCTCTGTTCAACATGAACTCACGCAGGGTCAGGGCCAAACGTTCGGGGGCTTCCAGCGCAAGGCTGTGACCACATTCTTGGAAGACTTCCGAACGCTCAACACCAACAGCCACTTTTTCCATCTGCTCGCGCACCAGTTCGCCAAAAAACTCTGGCGCGCCGATGGTTAAGATGGGCAAGGTCAATTTTGACTGCTTCAACTCTTTGTTAATACGGGCGTTTTTCATGCCAGCGCGGTAGGTTTCCAAGCAGCCGCGAAGGCCGCCTGGCGCTGACAATCTGGCGATCCACTCGTCAATTGCCTCGTTCGTGATCGCATTTGGGTTCCAAGTTTCGGCCTTAATCCAAAACTCCCAAAACTCGCGCTCGCGCCCTGTGATCAGCATTTCGGGCAGGTGAGGGATCCAGAAGAACG
Organism: Pseudorhodobacter antarcticus; assembly: GCA_945861995.1. Lineage (GTDB taxonomy): Bacteria > Pseudomonadota > Alphaproteobacteria > Rhodobacterales > Rhodobacteraceae > Cypionkella > Cypionkella antarctica_B. Next base: position 6,486 of record CAMAWZ010000102.1, on the reverse strand, counting down.
GGATATGCCAAACCCAGACGCCTTTCAGGTTGAACTGGGATGAAACGTTTTCAGGGGTAAAATTCGACCATTCCTCCAACCCTTCACCCGATAGCAGCATTTCCGAAAAGGACAGCGTCTTGACGCGCTCCCGTTCGGTTGCGGCCAAAGCATAGGCAAATTCGGCACCGCGATCTTCGCCGTGAAGGTGAAAGGTGTCATGCCCCAAATGGGTCATCAGCGCCGCCATGTCCTTGGCGTTTGTTACGCTGTCATAGCCCTCTTCGGCAGGCGGCTTATCTGTATCGCCAAAGCCGCGCAGGTCGGGCGCAACGACGCGGAAATACGGCGTCAACAGCGGGATCAATTTGTACCAATAGAAATGAGTCTTGGGCGTGCCGTGCAGCAACAACAGCGGCGCGCCTTGGCCAGCCGTTACATAATGCATGCGGATGCCGTTAACGCGGGCCCTGCCATGAGTGACCGCTGCACCCGTGTGATCGAATATTTCTGCCATCTTGCTCCACCTCCCGAAGGAACATTTATAACGTTAAGCTAAACTATGTTCAATCAACCTGTCAATCAAGAAAAATCACAGGCCAACGAACTTTGCGCGCGACTGCACCTTAAACAGCCGATATCGGCACAAATCGAACGACAGACTTTTCGGCGGTGCTTGTCAATATAAGGCAGAAAAGCATAGGTCTGACGGCGATAAATACGCCTTATTTTCATGAACTTATTGGCCTTGGCCGCTGTCTTTGCATTGCCCAGTAAATGGCAGGCATGAAGGCGCATGATGGGCACAGCCTGCACAGCCTTGCAGGCGTTCGCCGGGACAGAGCTCCGTTTTCGTACACATAGATATTGAATGGAAATAATGTACAAAACCTGACGGCACCAGCAAGTTGGGCGCGCTGTGTTCGGCAAACAGTTTTTGGATGCCAACGCAAATGCCCGAGGAACATTTTTTCAGAGAAACCGACGCCTTGTGGCATCTGGCGACGTGCAAATTTGGTGCGCCGTGACCTGATTCGTCAGGCCACCCAAACGGGCGCGGCGGCTACGATGCACATTCAGGGTTGCTGCAACTCGTCGCTTAAACGCACGCGGAAAACATCTGGCATCATCCAGTTAGGTTGATGCCCAAGCAGCGTCAGCAGAAAGCCTACCGAAAAAGAGGCGCCCATTTGGGCGTTTTCCTTGAAAGACCACCAATGCCGCAAGTCTTCAATCACGGGCGAGACCTGCGGCTTATCCTGGAACTCGTGCTCCATGGCAGCGGAATGCACTGTCAGGCAAAACATGGTGCAGGCATAGCCTTCGGGCCAAAAAGTCGCGGCAGAGTCCGCCGCGCTTTTGCTGGGCGGCGAAAGTGCAACCAGCGGCATATCCGCTGTCAGTTCACGCAGCATCAGGCCCGCGGCAAATTCAAAATAGTCATGCCGATCTTGGCGATTGCTGGGTTTCTGGCTTTCAACGGCGCGAAGCCAGCGTACAAAAATGGCGGCCAGTTTGGCATCGTCAATCTGGTAGGTGCAGCCAACCCTGTCACCAATGGCTTTGACATAGGCCTCAAAGGCCGCACGGAACCACCGCATCCGCCGCACCGCGATCCGAAGGGGTTCGTTCGTAGATGGCAGACTGCCAGACAGGGGCGGAAGTTCAGACATGGGCGGCAAACTCGGCATAAAGGGCCGAAAGCTTCGGGCTGTCTCGGCTGACTATGGCGGCATCTGCCTCGGCGGCGATGACCAAGGCTAAATCGGTGGCAGAGGCAAGGGCCGCTTCGTCCTCAGCCTCATGGCGATTGGATTGCAACCACAGCATAACCGCGAAGATGGCCACGTTTTCAATTGCCCTGCCTGGAACATGGGCCGCATCCTGCGCAGAAGCCCCCCGCAACACTTTTGCCTCGACCAAGGACAGCGACAGGGCAGCGGCGATATCGGCGTCCTGCCCCTGCCTTTGGTCTGGCAGCAGCGACAGATAAGCCATGCGCGCCGCAGTTTCGCTGACATAGACAGACGGGGCATCCAACCTTTGCAGAACAAGACGCAGGGCGGCATAAATGCCCTGCGCAAATTCATCTTCCGCGCCAAGCCGCGCTGTTAGCTTCAACGGGGCAGAGTGCGGCGCGTCACCGCCCCCAAGGGCAATCCGCGCAAAATCAGAGGCAACCTCGCCAACCCCTTTCGCCAGGACGCCCATTTCACGAATGACCGCGCCCGCAAGGTGGGTCGCGGGGGGCGGCAATTGGTTCAGCGGCATCACGTCCAGCAAAGTTTCCCCACCGCGCCGCACAGCATGACGCAAGCCGCGCAGCGCATCGCGCAGCGGCATGGCGTCAGGTAACGGGTTCGGCAACGGATTTCTCATGCTTACTCTGCTTACTTAGCTCCAGCTTAGACCATCATAACTTGAACGAAAAGCTACACGTTTAGTCTATGCGGGGTTGCTGCGATGAATTCCATCGTATGCGAAAGGTCACGCACCCCTGCTTGGCTACCAAGACCCATTGCGTTTTGCGCCGAGGACGCCTGCGCCAGCTCGACACATTCTTGCGGTGTCAGCCCCAAATTCAGCCCTGTCGCAAAACCGCCATTAAAGCAGTCGCCGCAGCCGCAGGTACATTTTACTGCAACCTGAAAAGACGGCGTGCTAAATTCTGTTCCATCTTTGTGGCAGTAAAAGGCACCCTGCGCGCCCAAGGTCAAGATCACGCAACCTGCACCGCGTTCCAGCAAGAAATGCGCCAGATCGTGGTTTTCATGCAGCCCCGACAAAGCCCGTGCTTCCTCTTCAGAGGGGATAAAGTAATCTGTGTAAGGCAGCAGACGCTCGACCTTGGGCAGGTCGGCTGCGGTTGAGGCAAAGACATCAAGCGTGGTGATCACACCGCGTCGGCGGGCTTCGGCCATAATTTCGGCAGTGCGGCCCGTATCATCCATGCGGTTCATCAGGCCCACCCCGCCGACATGCAAGATCTTTGTGTCCAACACACGGTCTATCTCGGCATCGCTGATGAAAAATCCATCCGTTGCCCCCCGTTTGTGCAACGCTGGGCGCTGGCCATCTGGGCGCGTTGTGACAAGCGAGGATGAGGTGCTGAATTCGGCGCAACGCTGCATCAATGCCGTATCGACACCAAACTGGTTCAGCTTCATCAAAACCCAGTCGCCCATATCATCCTGCCCCACGCCGCCCACGGCTTGGGTTTTCAGGCCGTGTTTTGCCGCGACAATGACCGCACTGCCCGCCGCACCAGAAACGGCAAGGGTCAACTCCTCGACAAAATAGGTGTCGCCCTTTGGCGGGATCTGCGTCACAGGACGGCAGAGCGCGTCAAATGTGATGAAACCCATAGCGGTATAGTCAAATGTTGCAGTCATGCTTTCCCCCTAAGTGCCAATGTTCATTTCCAGATCGGTTTGATCAAGCCTTTTTGATCGCAAGGACATTGCTGAACCTACTTTTTGCGCAGCGGGCACGGCTGTTCGACGCGGCGACCATGCCCTTCGATCTTCGTTTGTCTTCCCGTGCGGCGGCAAGTTGCGCAACGCTTCTGGGGACAAGGTTACAGGTTTAGGCCAGTTGCGACAGATTATCAGCGGTGAAACACCGGCCGATCTGAACTTTGGCAACTCGAATCCATTCTGTGTGCACAAGAATTCGTCGGCCATCCCGATTTTTCCCACGATCACCCCCATCATTTAATGAACTTATGATTGACAAAAAGGCAAATGTACAGATATCTTATGGCAACTTGATGAAGGAGATCCCCCGATGCCTACCAATGTCGCCCTAACTGGCCTTGCCAAGGATTTAGCTGCGCGCGCCGAAACTGGAAAACCGGTGCGAATCGGACTTGTTGGCGCAGGCGAGATGGGGACAGATATTGTCAGCCGCGTGGCCCATATGCGCGGCATTGAAATTGGCGCGATCAGTGAGTTGAACCCGCAGGCCGCAGGGCGTTCTGTCACCATTGCTTACGGCGATTCTGACCGCGCCGTGGCGACAGACACCACCGATGCGCTGAACGCCGCCATTGAATCGGGCCGTATTGCGACCACACAGCGCGTTGAAACGCTGCTGGAGTCGGGCCGGATCGACGTTGTGATCGACGCAACGGGCATTCCTGCGGTTGGGGCGGAAATCGGCCTTGCCGCGATGGAGCATGGCAAACATCTGGTGATGATGAACGTCGAAGCCGACGTGACAATTGGTGCCTATCTGCGGTCAGAGGCCGAGCGTCTTGGCGTGGTTTATTCATTGGGCGCGGGCGATGAGCCATCGTCGTGCATGGAACTCATCGAATTTGTCAGCGCGATGGGCCACCGCATCGTCAGCGCGGGCAAGGGTAAAAACAATCCGTTGAATTTTGACGCGACCCCTGACGTTTATACGGAAGAGGCTGTGCGCCGCCACATGAATCCAAGGATGTTAGTCGAGTTTGTCGACGGTTCCAAAACAATGGTGGAAATGGCGGCCATCGCCAATGCGACTGGGCTGATCCCTGACCGCCCAGGCATGCACGGCCCCGCCTGTTCGCGCGATGAATTGAACAAAGTGCTTATCCCCGAATCGGCGGGCGGCGTGCTGTCGTCGGGCGAAGGGCGGGTGGATTATTCCATCGGCAAAGGCGTGGCCCCGGGCGTTTTCGTTGTGGCCGAAATGGATCATCCGCGCATTCGCGAACGGATGGAAGATCTGAAAATGGGCGACGGCCCTTATTTCACCTTCTATCGTCCCTATCACCTGACATCGCTTGAGGTTCCGCTGACCTGCGCGCGCGCTGTGCTTTATGGCAAAGCCGACATGGTACCAATGGCGCGTCCCGTAGCCGAGGTTTGCGCCGTCGCCAAAAAAGATATGGCCGTGGGCGAGGTTCTGGATCAAATTGGCGAGTATTGCTACCGCGCGTGGATTATGACGGCGGCAGAGGCACGCAGTGCTGCCGCGATCCCCTGCGGTCTTTTGACAGGTGCCAAAATCACGGCCCCTATCAAAAAGGGCGATCTCATCACCCGCGCCAATGCCGCAGTTCCAGCCAACAGTAAGATTGCAATGCTGCGGGCGCGTCAAGACGCGATGTTGGGGCTCTGATCATGATGGACGCCAACGCAGACAACCGCCCCTTCGCCATTCGCCATTATGCCCCCGCCCAACTGCGCGAGGCGTTAAAGCGGATGTATTTGATCCGCCGCTTTGAAGAAGGGGCCGAAGACAGCTACACAAGGGGCATGATTCACGGCACGATGCATCTGTCGATCGGGCAAGAAGGCAGCGCGATGGCAAGCTGCATGGAGTTGACCGACGCGGACAAGATCACCTCGAACCATCGCGGACATGGTCATTGTATCGCCAAAGGCGCCGATGTGGGCCGAATGTTTGCCGAATTCTTTGGCAAGGAGACAGGCTATTGCCACGGCCGTGGTGGCTCTATGCATATTGCCGATGTTAAAACGGGCAACCTTGGGGCCAACGGCATTGTGGGGGGTGGCTTGCCCATCGCAGTCGGGGCGGCCTTATCGGCCAAACGCCTTGGCAAATCGGATGTCACCGTGTGTTTCTTTGGCGATGGGGCCAACAACGAGGGTGCCTTTCACGAATCGCTGAATATTGCCAGCGTCTGGAAACTGCCCGTCATTTTCGTTTGTGAAAACAACGGCTATGGCATGTCGACATCAACCGCCCGTTCCACCGCCGTGCCGCATATCGCCCAGCGCGCCGCCGCCTATGCGATGCCCGGAACCCCAGGAGACGGTAACGATTTCTCGGCCGTATCCGAGGCGCTGCATATTGCCATTGCCCGCGCTCGCGCAGGCGAGGGGCCAAGTTTGGTGGAAAACCTAACCTATCGCTGGCGCGGCCATTCCAAATCTGACCGCAACCGCTATCGCACCAAAGAAGAAATCGAGGCGTGGATGGCCAAAGACCCGATTGCACGTTTTCGCGCTGAATTGATCGCGCACGGCGTTTTGGACGAAGCAGGGGCAGATGCGATTGCCGCACAGGCCGTGGCCGATGTGCAAAAGGGCATCGAATTTGCCAAGGCCAGCGCCGCGCCTGATTTGTCCGAAGTCACCCGTTACGTCTATGCCGAGGCCGCATTATGAATGTCCAATCCAACCCTGTGACTGCGGGCGATACCAATGCGCGTGTGCTGTCGTACGCCGAAGCGATCCGCGAGGCGATGGCCATCGCCATGCAGGCTGACCCGACAGTTATTCTGATGGGCGAAGACATCGGCGTTTATGGCGGCGCTTTTCAAGTGACGCTAGATCTGATCGACCGCTTTGGGCCTGACCGCGTGATGGACACACCCATTTCCGAACTGGGCGGGGCAGGCGTTGCCGTGGGCGCGGCGCTGACGGGGCTAAAGCCGATCTTTGAATTTCAATTTTCCGATTTTGCGATGCTGGCGATGGAGCAAATCGTCAATCAAGCGGCCAAGTTGCGCTATATGCTGGGCGGCGAGGCTGCCGTGCCTGTGGTGTTTCGTAT
>CAMAWZ010000101.1 GCA_945861995.1 Pseudorhodobacter antarcticus | reverse complement strand
GGCGGTGCGCAATCTGCCTGATGCGTTGGATTTGCTGAACCATTTGCAAGCGGCCAGTGGAGGCATGGTGGAGGCCTTTGAATACATGCCCGCCAGTTACATCGCGCGCACTGCCCAAATCCGCCCCGATCTGCGCGCGCCGTTCGAGTGCGATTATCCGATCACCATTTTGGTGGAACTGGGCGCGCTGCGCCCTGATGACGCCGCGCCGAATGAGGATGGCAGCCTGCCGATTACAGCGCTTTTGCAATCGGCGCTGGCGGGTATGCTGGAAGATGGCCGCGTGCTGGACGCCGTGCTCGCCCCTTCCGAAGCGCAGCGGCTGCAGATGTGGGCGCGCCGCGAGGCGGCAGCCCAAGTCATGCAGGCCGTGCAGCCATCGGTCGACACCGATATTTGCCTGCCACTGGACAAAATCCCGCTGTTTTTGCAGCGCATAGAGGCGCGCCTGCCGCAGATTGCCGAAGGCACCTACAGCGTGGCCGTTGCCCATTTGGGCGATGGCAATTTGCACTATTCACTGTATCCGCCCCGCGCAGATGATGCGCTGTATGACACGCTGGTCGAGGCTGTCGAGGACGAAGTCGCCGCCCTTGGTGGGTCTTTTTCCGCCGAACATGGTGTGGGGTTGATGAAGCTAGGTTCCATGGCGCGGCGCAAAGATGGGGTGGCGCTGGATGTGATGCGCAGCGTAAAGGCGGCGCTAGACCCGCAGGGCATTTTGAACCCTGGCAAGGTTATTCCTGCCAAAGAGATTTAAGTGATGACGCCGACCCAGACCATTCTGCGCAGCCCCGCGCTGCGGCTTGCGGGCTTTGCCATGCTGGGGCTTGGGGTGGTGAATGCTTCGGTTGCGCCGTATATCTCGCTGGTGGCGATTGAACGGATTGGCGTGTCCGAAGGCACCTATGCGCTGGTGCTGGTCGCGGCGGCGGCGGTGGCTGTGTTATCGGCTGTGTTGATGGGCGTTTGGGGCGATCAGCGCGGGGCTCGGCACATGATTGCCGCGCTAACCGCTTTGGCCAGTGTTGTCGGGCTGGCGCTGATGGCCTTTGCGCCCTCGCCGCTTGGCTTAGTGCTGTGCCATGCGGTTTTGTTTCCGCTGGGATCGGCGCTGTATGGGCAAATCTTTGCCCTCGCGCGGTTGGCTGGCCCGCAAGCACCAGGCGCGGCGGACGGGGTCTTGGGCATCATCCGTTCGGGAATGTCGATTGCCTTTATGGCGATGCTGATCTTTTGGACCTTTGCTTTTGGGGCGGGCGTGGCTGGGATGTGGGTGGATGATTCTGCCCTGATTGCAGCGCTGGCGCTGCTGCTGATGATGTGTTTTTTTTGGCCGCGCGGTGCGGGTGTAACTTGGCAAGATCGCCCGTCAGGGCTGAACCTGCGCGAGGCATTGCGCGAGCTTGCGCGCCCGCTGATCGCCTCGCGCCTGATGATGCTGGGGGCCATCAACGCCAGTGCGATGCTGTATTTCGTACTGATCGGGCTGGTGTTTGAAGCATCCCCCATTCGCGATGCATCCGATGTCGCGCTGTATGTGGGCATGGTGGCGGGGTGGGAGGTGCCCTGCCTGATTTTGCTGCCGCGTCTTGTGGCCTATGTCTCGCGCGGAACGCTGATTGCTGTGGGCGCTGGGGCTTATGGTTTGCACGTGCTGCTGATGCCGATTTGGGTGGATACAGTTTGGCTGTGGGCGGGCACGCTGATTGCAGGGGTGGGCGGCACGGCCTTTATTGGCCTGTCGATCACCTATTACCAAGACTTGCTGCAAGATCGCCCTGGGGCTGCAAGTACCATGCTGGCGCTGCAAAAGTTGATCGCAGATGTTTTAGGCGCACTTGCCTTTGCAATTGGCATGGCAATTGGCGGCTATCAAACGGTGGCGGTGATGGGTTTTGCCCTGACGCTGGGCGGCGCGGTGGCGCTGTATTGGGCCGACCGCACGGGCTGGCTGGCAGGGCGCACGGGGCCCACTGTCAGATAAACGTGACATATCTGAGCGCTGCGGCTTGACAACTCTCGCCCGCCACTGAAAATGCGCAAAACGGAGATTGTGATGACCGAAAAGACCATTCTGCGCGTCCTGCGCGGTGAAGTGCTGCCTACCCCCCCGATTTGGATGATGCGCCAAGCGGGCCGCTATTTGCCCGAATACCGCGCCACCCGCGCGCAGGCGGGGGACTTTCTGTCGCTGTGCTATAACTCGGACCTCGCGGCCGAAGTCACGCTGCAACCGATCCGCCGCTATGGCTTTGACGCGGCAATTTTGTTTGCCGATATTCTGCTGCTGCCGCAAGCCTTGGGTGCAAAGCTGTGGTTTGAAAATGGCGAAGGGCCGCGATTGTCCACGCTGACGACGCCCGCCGAACTGGCGGCACTGCGCAGCAAAGATGACATCCACGAAACGCTGGCCCCGATTTACGAGACGGTCAAAATCCTTGCCCGCGCGTTGCCGCGCGAGACAACCCTAATCGGGTTTGCAGGCGCGCCGTGGACAGTGGCCAGTTACATGATTGCAGGGCGCGGCACGCCCGACCAAGGGCCAGCGCACGCGTTAAAGGCCGCTGATCGCGCCACGTTTTCAGGGCTGATTGACGTGATTGCCGATGCCACCGTCGAATATCTGTCTTACCAAGTGCAGGCTGGGGCCGAAGTGGTAAAGCTGTTCGATTCATGGGCTGGCAGCCTGAAGGGGCAGGATTTCACCGATTTCGCCGTGAAACCCGCCGCCAAAATTATTGCCGCGCTTAAGGCGCGCCATCCCGATCTGCCCATCATCGCCTTCCCGCGCGAGGCGGGGGATGGCTATATTGGCTTTGCGCAGGCAACAGGCGCGGATTGCGTGGCGATTGATAATTCCGTCAGTCCCGAATGGGCGGCAGAACATGTGCAAGTTACGGGCTGCGTGCAGGGCAACCTTTCGCCAACACACATGGTGACAGGCGGCGACGACTTGGTGCGCGAAACCCGCCGCGTGGTGGACGCTTTCGCCAAAGGCCCCCATATTTTCAACCTTGGCCACGGGATCACGCCTGATGCCAACCCCGACAACGTGAGCCTGATGATCGAGGCTGTGCGGGGCGCTTCTTAGGTTTTCGCCAGTAACCAAACCGCCAGCATCACCAGCACCGCCGCCGACACGCGCCCGACAGTTTTCATATGCGCATCCGTGTGCAAAATGTCGCGCGCGGCATTGGCGGCCAGCACGATGCCTGCGTGAATGGCCGTGGCCACCACGACGTAAATCGCGCAAAGAAGGGCCGTTGCGCTGGGTGTGGCAGGGCTGGCAAGAAAGGCGGGCAGGATCGCCACGTAGAACAGAAATGCTTTGGGATTTAAGACGTTAGTGATGACACCGCGCAAGAAATGCTTACCAAAACTGGCTTTGAAATCAGTATAATCTGCGCGGGCTTGGCCTGTGCTGCGCCATGCTTCCCATGCCAGCCATAAAAGATATCCAATCCCCGCAAAGCGCAGAATTTGATAGGCGGTTGGGGTGTTCGCAACCAGCGCGCCAAGGCCAAATGCCAGCGCCATACCAACCAGCGCAAGGCCTGTTCCAACGCCAGCGACCGCCGCAAGCCCTGCCCGCCGCCCTTCGGTCAGGGCGACCAAGGCCAGCCAAACCATATTGGGGCCAGGGGTCAGTTCAATGGCAATAGCCGCCAGTGTAAAGGCAACCGCGCTGCTTGCGTCCACTTGTTCGCTATGTCCATTTAGCGATGGGCGGCAAGCTCATCAGCACGGCATTGGCATCATGGCCTGTCTCTAGCCCAAACTTTGTTCCACGATCATAGACAAGGTTATACTCGGCATATAGCCCACGGTGGATAAGCTGCGCCTCGCGGTCGGCGTCGGTAAACGCCTGAACGCTGCGCTTTTCAGTTAGGGGAACAAAGGCGGGCAAAAAGGCGCGGCCAACGTCTTTTGTAAAGGCAAAATCTGCCGCCCAATCGCCCGTATTCAGATCGTCATAGAATATCCCGCCCACGCCGCGTGCGCGCCCGCGGTGGGGTACAAAGAAATACTCATCCGCCCAAGCCTTGAATTTGGGGTAATAATCTGGGGAATGCGCGTCGCAGGCGGCCTGCATTTGGGCGTGAAAATGCGCAGTGTCGGTCGCATATTCAATGGCGGGGTTCAGATCCGAACCGCCGCCAAACCACCACGCATGGGGCGTCCAAAACATACGGGTGTTCATATGAACCGCAGGGCTTTGCGGGTTATTCATATGGGCGACAAGGCTGATGCCGCTGGCCCAAAAGCGCGGATCGCTTTCCATGCCAGGAACGCCGCGCGCGGCCATCGCCTTTTGCGCGCGGGGCGCAAGTTCGCCGTGAACCGCCGACACATTGACCCCCACCTTTTCAAACACGCGCCCGCCGCGCATCACGCTCATAAGCCCGCCGCCGCCGCCATCGCGGCTGGTCTCGGTGACTTCAAACCGCCCGACAGGGCCCGTGCCAAAACGATCTTCCAGCCCTTCAAAGGCCGCGACAATCTGGTCGCGCAGGCTGCGAAACCACGCCGCTGCCTGTGCCTTTTCGGTTTCAAATTCAGAAGCTGCGGCCATGATCCCCCCAAATGCTGCGCGCGGTCTGCCGCGTTTACCTGACAGATGCTTGTCAATTTTCAGGATGTTATGGCATATCAGCCGCAAAGGTCTATAGTGCAGGCTATGCAAATCTGGGGGATCACCATGAAAACAGCGCATCTTTGCTTTAGCCTTCCCATCCTTGCCCTGCTTGCGGGTTGTGCCACGCCGCAGCAGCGCTGCATCGGTCAGGCGACGCGCGATATGGAGGTGGTCGATCAATTGATTGCCGAGGTCGAGGGCAACTTGCAGCGCGGCTTTGCACTTGCGCGTGAAACAGTCTACCGCACTGAATTCCAAGATTGCACGCCCGCACCCACGGCAGAATACCCCAAACCAAAGCCAAAGATGTGCCCCGTTGAAGTGCCCGAAAGCGTCACCCGCCCTGTGGCGGTTGATCTGACTGCCGAAAGTGCCAAACTGGCCAGCCTAGAGAAAAAGCGCGCCCAGCAAGGAAAAACTGCGGCTGCGGCCATTGCGCAATGCCGCGCCAGCTATCCTGAATAAGGTCCAGCTTCCTAACTCTAAAAATATCCCACGGGGGTAGGCGTTTTGCCCCGCAAAACGTCGCGGGGGTGTGAAACCCCCGCCGCAGGCCGCGCGGCTGGCGCGGCGCTTGGGGTTATGGCCCCAACGTGATGCAGGGAATCGCACGCGCTGTCAGGCGGCGGCAGACAAGGGATGCGGCCTCTTCGGTCAGGCCAAGAAAATTGGCATCAAACCCGCCGCCCTTTTCGGTGACTTTACGCAGGCCTAAACCCAAGGTCGCGCTTTCGACCAGCTGGGTTTTCAGCAAAATACGCTCGGCCGCATCGCTGCTGGAAAAGCGGCCAATATTCACGCCCCAATGCGCGCCGCCAGATGTGGACAGGCGCGTGATCACTTCGCCTGTGGCGGGCAGATCGGGGGCAAGCGATGGAGGGGTGGCATCTGCTTTGGCTAAAATGGTTTGGTCATCATAGATTGGTGCCTGCCGCTGCGGTTGGACCGCGTCGATCTGCACGGCGTCGTTCTGAACTGCGGCGATCTGAACTGCGGGCGCGGGGGTTGCCGCAACCAATTGCACTGTTTCTGCGGCCTGAGTGCCGCTGCTTTGCGCTGCAGGTTCTGCTGGCGTATCCGGAATGGGTTCGAGTGAGGCAATCGCCGTGGGCGTTAGGTTTGGCGCGGTTTGCGGCCTTGGCGCGGGCCGCAGCGTGCCTGCTTGTGCCTGTTGCACCGTCACAACAGGCGCGACAGCGGCGGGCGCGATGACACCAGGCGCGATGGCTGCGGGCGTTTGGGCAACGGCAAAGGGCAGATCGGCCATTGGTGCTGCAACACCAGTTGCTTCGGCCAAAGCACCAGCAATGCCGTCGGCCATTTCGGCCACTTGTTCTTGGGCACCATTGGCCAATTTAGAAAAATCTGGTCGTGGCATCGGGCGGGGTGACGACGTCAGCGTGACCACTTGGCGCAGAGTTTTGGCCGCGCTGCCAAGCCCGCCTTGGGGCAGGCCATCTTCGATCATCGCATTGGCAAGAAGGTCGTTATCAGAATTTTCAAACTGTGGTGGTGTGGGGGGCTGCTCGCCGACATTAGGATCAGCTTTCGCAAAGCCGCGATCCAGCATCTTGGCCATTTTAGCGTTGCGATCAGCGGTAGACGCCCCCCCGAACACCGTAGCAATAAGCCGTACCCCGCCCCGTTCCGCCGAAGCCGTCAGGTTAAACCCTGCGGGCTGAGTGTAGCCCGTCTTGATCCCATCCGCGCCTTTGTACGCATCCAAAAACTTGCGGTTGGTATTGGCGACATCGGTCATGCCCGCGTCGGTTTGGCGGCGCGAGAAGATATTGTAATACTGCGGAAAATCATAAAACAAATGCCGCCCCAAGATCGACATATCTTTGGCCGTCGACAAATGCCCTTTGGCAGTCAGACCAGAGGCGTTTTTGAAGGTAGAATTGCGCATACCCATCGCGCGGGCCGTGCGCGTCATGCGTTCGGCAAAGTTGGCCTGATTGCCGCCAATAGCGTCCCCAATGGCTTGGGCGGCGTCATTGGCCGACTTGATCGCGGCAGCACGGATTAGATACCGAAGCTGTATCTTTTGTCCTGCCTTCAGGCCAAGCCGCGACGGGGGCTGTGCTGCGGCATTTTTAGACACTGTGATCATGCTATCAAGGCTAAGATTGCCCTGTTCGATTTCCTGAAATGCGATGTAAAGGGTCAGCATTTTGGTCAGCGAGGCAGGGTGCAGCCGCGTTTCCGCGTTATCCTCGAACAAGGTCTCCCCCGTGCGCGCATCCATCATGTAATAGGCTTCGGGGGCGGCAGATGCAGGCCCCGCCATCAGCGCCGCGCCAAGCGACACCGAAACAAAAAACGCTAATCTGCGCAGAAGGCGCCCAATAGGGCTGTCTGCTATGGTCATGATGCGCCTGCTACTCTGCCTAAAGCCCCTCTAACGGGTGCATTTAAGGAAAGAATAGCACGAGCAAATCATTCGGAAAAGCCCTTATTTTCAAAGGGTTTCAGGAATAAGTTAATGCAAAAATTTCGCAGATGCCCGCTATAGATTGTGGGCGGCAATCAGCCGATCCACAAGATAGGGCAATTCGGCAAGGGTCTTGATCTGCGCAAAGCGCGCGGTGTCTTGTGGCGCATCGGCCAGTTCCAACGCCCAAGTGAAGTCGTGCGGCACATGCACGCCCCAGCCGCCCGCCGCAATCATCGGCAGCACATCCGATTTCATCGAGTTTCCAACCATCACCATAGCCTGTGGCTGCGCGCCATGTCTTTGCGCGATTTGGGCATAGATTTCGGCTGTTTTCTCGGACACGATTTCCACGCCGTGAAACAAATCGCCAAGGCCCGATTGCGCCAGTTTGCGTTCTTGATCCATCAAATCGCCTTTGGTGATCAGCAATACCTGAAAGCGCCGCGCCATTTCTTGAACAGCCTCAAACGCGTGGGGCAAAAGGTCAATCGGGTGCGACAGCATCTCGCGGCCTGCGGCCATGATTTCCGCAATCACGGGGGCGGGAACAGTGCCACTGGACACTTCGATGGCCGTTTCAATCATGGAGAGGGTAAAACCTTTCACCCCATAGCCGTAATGGCCAAAATTGCGCCGCTCGGCCGCCAAAAGCCGCCCGTGCAGGTCTTCTGGCGCGCAATAAGGGGCCAAAAGGGCCGCGAAACGATCTTGCGTGAGGCGAAAGAACGTCTCGTTCTGCCACAGCGTATCATCGGCATCGAATCCAATTGTTGTGATCATCTGCACCTCTGCGTGCATTTGTGGCCACGCAGGGCCTTTTCGCAAGCGCGAAATGCGCTAGACTATAGTCATGATCAACAGTTCATTCGCTCCTTTCCTGCCCGTTGCAAGCACAGCCATGCCTGCGATGATGGCCGACCGCCCGCAAGATGGTGACGGCGGCGACACATCTATTCTGACCAAAACC
>CAMAWZ010000100.1 GCA_945861995.1 Pseudorhodobacter antarcticus | reverse complement strand
AGCGCGGAAAACTCATCTTCTAACGCGGTGATTTCGGGCAAAATGCGGTCTGCCGCGCGCAAAAGGCGCATTCCCGCTGCCGACAGGGTCATGGGGCGCGAGCGGCGGGCAAACAGGGCCATGCCGACCTGATCCTCTAGCCCTGCAATCTGGTGTGACAGGGCGCTTTGGGTGACATTCAGCACCTCGGCAGCTTTGGCCAGCCCGCCCGCCTGCGCAATGGCGCGGATGGATCGCAGGTGGCGAAGTTCGATATACATGGCGCGCGCCTCATGTTATAGGTGAATAATATGAATTAGACTCATATAGCGCAATGTGGGATAAAGTGGCAAGTCAAAGGAGCCAGACATGCCGATACCCCGTTCTTCCTTGCCACGTATCAGTTTTGAATTCTTCCCGCCTCAAGGCATTGATGCCTCGTTTCGGCTGTGGGAAACGGTGCAGGCGCTGGCGCCAATGCGGCCAGAGTTTGTGTCGGTGACCTATGGCGCGGGCGGCACAACCCGCAAGTTGACCCATGAGGCCGTGGTGGCGATAAAGCGCAATTACGGGCTGAAGGTGGCGGCGCATTTAACCTGCGTGGATGCAACCCGCAGCGAAACGTTGGACATTGCCAATGCCTATGCCGAGGCTGGCATCACGGAAATTGTTGCTCTGCGCGGCGATGCGCCCAAGGGCGCGCAGCGGTTTACGGCGCATCCCGATGGGTTTGCCTCTTCGGTTGATTTGGTGGCGGCGCTGGCGGCCACGGGTAAGTTCAGCGTGCGTGTTGGCGCCTATCCCGAACCGCACCCAGATGCGGGCCATGCGGGGGCGGATATTGAGCATCTCAAGCGCAAGTTTGACGCGGGGGCGACCAGCGCCCTGACGCAGTTTTTCTTCGACCCTGATACGTTTTTCCGCTTTCGCGATGCGGCGGACAAAGCCGGGATTACGGGAAAAATTATTCCCGGAATTTTGCCCGTGCAAAGCTGGGTTGGCGCAAAGCGGTTCGCCGCCCGCTGCGGCACAAAGGTGCCTGCGCGGCTGGACGAGGCATTCACCCGCGCGGCGCGCGATGGGCGCGAGGCGCTGTATTCTTTGGCGCAGTGCACATCGCTGTGCGAGCGGCTGATTGCGGGCGGGGTGGAAGATTTGCATTTCTACACCCTAAACCGCCCTGATTTGACCCGCGATGTGGTGCGGGCACTGGGTATTACCCCAGAATTGGCGCTGGAGAAGGTTGCATAACCTTTGCTTTCTTGCCCAAAAGGCGGGGGATTGGGATGCGGTTTTGACGATGCCATTGATGGAGCCATTGATGGAGCCATTGATGGTGGGGGGCGCGGGGAAACCTGCGCCCTGTTTTTTGTCTTTTGCGCAAGGGGCTTGGTGCTGTTATGGTGGCGCAAACCCGTAAAGGATGCCCGCTATGAAGCCTGTTTTTGTGATCAATGGCCCCAATTTAAACCTGCTTGGCTTGCGTCAGCCCGAAATCTATGGGGCTGAAACGCTGGCTGATGTTGTGGCGGGTTTGCAGCACCTTGGCGTCGCATTGGGGTTGGTGGTGGATGCGCGCCAATCCAACCATGAGGGCGAGATTGTCGAAATGATCCACAGCGCGCGTAACGATGCAGCGGGGATTATCATCAATCCAGGGGCATACAGCCATACATCGGTGGCCCGTCTAGATGCTTTGAACGCCTATGACGGGCCAGTGCTGGAAGTGCATATCAGCAACATCCACAAGCGCGAGGCGTTTCGCCACCACTCGTTTGTTTCGGCCCGCGCGGATGGGGTGATCGCGGGGTTTGGCACGATGGGTTACGCCCTTGCGCTGCGGCGGATGGCGGCCGTTCTGGGGGGTTAGGATGGCTTGGATGGCGCCTTAGGTATTTGGGCCAAAATGAAAGAGCGATTTGCATGGGCTAAGGGGGCGCGGTTGCGGATCGGCGGCGCGGGGGTTGAGGCGGATTTGCGCACGGCCCTGTCTGGTGCGCCGTTTCGCATTGGCGGGCCAAAAGGTCAAAACATGGGTGCGCTGGAGGCGGGGGAAGGTGAGTTTGAAACTCTGACCTCGGGCAGCAGTGGCGCTCCGCGCAGGATTGTGCGCGAAGTGGAAAGTTGGATTGCCAGTTTTGCCGTGAATGCGCGGCTGTTTGGGATTGGGCGCGGTGCGCGCGTGGCGGTATTGGGCGGGCTGGACCAATCGCTTTCCCTGTATGGTGCGGTTGAGGCGCTGCATCTGGGCGCGGATTTGGCCGTTTTGGGGGGAATGGCCCCGCGCGCGCAGGCCCGCGCGCTGGACGGCGTGGATGTGCTGTGGGCCAGCCCTGCGCAGCTGCGTTTGGTGCTGGCGCAGTCAGAATTGCCGCGCGTGGGCCGGATTATTGTTGGCGGATCAAAGCTGGATGCTGCGCTGCGCGCGGCATTGTGCGGTATTGCGGTGACCGAGTTTTATGGGGCTGCGGAGGCGAGTTTTATCACGATGGCGGGTGCAGACACGCCCCATGACAGCGTGGGCGCGCCTTATCCGGGTGTGGAACTTTCTGTGCGGGGGGGCGAGGTTTGGCTGCGCTCACCCTACAGCTTTAAGCGCTATGCAGGGGCGGATGCAGGCAGCGCGCGCTGGCAAGATGGGTGGTTGTCAGTGGGCGAAATGGGGCGGATGGTGGGGGGCAATCTGTATCTTTTGGGCCGCGCTGGGAGGATGGTGACGGTTGCGGATCAAAATGTGTTTCCCGAAGAGATCGAGGTGCGGATGATGGCCTTGGCTGGGGTGCGGCAGGTCGCGGTTTTACCGCGTAAGGATCACTTGCGCGGGGTGCATTTGGTGGCTGTGTGCCAAGGGGATAGTGCACAAGAAGGGGCGATTTTGGCGGCGCTGCGGGGGGAAATGGGGGCGCTGAAAGCCCCCAAGGCGTTGATATGGCGTGATGATTGGCCAAGCCTGCCTTCGGGAAAGACCGATTTGCGTATGCTGCAGTCGCAGGTTGACGCGTTATGGCCGTGATTATCGCCGCCAAACGTAGCGCGATTGTGCCGCGCGGTGGAGCCTTTGCGGGGCTGGAAATTGAGGAGATTGCCGCACCCGTGATTGCCGCACTTTTGCAGGGTTTTTCGCATCGGGTGGACGAGGTGATCTGTGCCAATGCTCTTGGCGCGGGCGGCAATGTGGCGCGGATTATTGCGCTGGCGGCGGGCCTGCCGACTGTGGCGGGGCTGACGATTGATCGGCAATGCACGGGCGGGCTGGATGCGATACTTTTGGCCCGCGCGTTGGTGGACAGTAGGGCCGCGCGCGTGGTGATTGCGGGGGGGGCAGAGAGTTATTCGCGCGCATCGCAGCGGTCGCATGGCGGGGTGGAGTATTCCCAAGCGCGGTTTGTCCCGAAAGGCTGGCATGACCCCGATATGGCGCAGGCGGCAGACCTGATTGCGCGCGAGGCGGGGATAAGCCGCGCAGCGCAGGATGCTTATGCAATTGAAAGTCATGCGAAATATCGTGTGGCGGTGGGAGAGATTGTTTCAGTTGCGGGACTGGCCCGCGACCCTGCGGCGGGGCGGGTGACGGCAGCGCTTGCTGCCCGCGCCGTGCCGATAGTGGGCAGCATCACGGCGGCCAATACGGCGCTGGCGGCGGATGGGGCGGCGTTTGTGCTGGTGGTGGCGGATGATTTGGCAGCCAAAATGGCCTGCGGGGGCCTGCGCATTTTGCGCGGGGCGAATGTGGGGGGGGATTTTGCCCGCCCTGGCCTTGCGGCGCGGGACGCGATTGTGGCGGTGGGCGGGGCGGGCGCGGATGTGGCCCCCAATCTTGCCGAAGTGATGGAGGCCTATGCATGCCAAGCGATGCTGTGTTCTGCGGGGCTGCGCGCTGTGAATGTGGGCGGCGGCGCGCTGGCGCGGGGCCATGCGATTGGGGCATCGGGGGCGGTGCTGGCGGTGCGGCTGTTTTATGAACTTAGGCTTGGACAAGGGGTTGCCGCAATTGCGGGGGCGGGCGGGATTGGCGCTGCGATGGTGGTGCAAAAGACGGCGCGCCTGCGCAAAAACGCTTCAGTGGAGCGTCTTTAGTCTTTTGCGCCCGAGCACGCTTGCGAGGGCAATTTGTTGACCTAGGTCATATCGCGCGCCGCCCGTGCTGGTAGGCTGGCAAAAAAGGGGGCGATGATGCGGTATATTCTTCTGGCGCTGGCTTTGGCGGGATGTGTGGGGCAGGGGCGCGTTCAGGGAGGTGTTGGCCCTGACCCTGCCAGCGATTTTGCCAGTTATTGCGCGGCCTGCCACGGGGCGGGTGGGCGGGGCGATGGGGCGGCGGGGGCGGGGCTGTCGCCCAAACCCGCCGATCTGACGGGGCTGGCGGCGCGCAATGGCGGGGTTTTCCCCACCACGCGGGTGATGGCCTATATCTGGCGCGGCGAGGGCGCGGCCGCCCACCGCGCCATGCCCGCCTTTGCAGGGCTGATGGAGGGGGCATTGGTGCCCTACGATGGCGGTGACGGGATCGAGACGCCCACGCCAGAACGGCTGGTGGCGCTGGCGGAGTATTTGAAGACTATTCAAGACTAAAGAAAGTCGTTCGAGCCAAACGGTTCTTGGCACGGAATCAAGGCGCTTGCGCCGCCGTGCCGCGCCCTCCCTCCCCCCGGGAGGGCGCACTTTGCCGCCTGTGCTTAGAACGGGCGTAGGGGGAACGGAGCCATAAAAGGCGCAGAACGGGCGTTGGCGCGCCCGCCCGAGGAAGGGCGCGGCACTGGGGTGAACGGTTTTTGAAAAAAGTATTCGCTCTTAACGTGATTTCTCAAGTTCAATTCTAATTTCAACGGCTTCTCGTAACAGTGCGTCTATTTCCTCAATAGCATTAGAAACTTGTCTGCGGTTTAAGCTACCGCTCGCCTCATACCAAGTTCTATTGCTTCCCTTACCCTGTGGGTAATAGTGGCTTGCCCGCAAGCTCATTGTAGGCGGATCTAAAAAAAAGGCTCCATGGGCCGCGTAGTTTCGATTAATTAGCCCGACCTCCATTTTTTTAGCCAACTCTGCCAGCCTGATGCCTAGCTTTGGCGGAACTTTAGATACACTCGATTTAATTTCTTTGAGCAGCGTTGGTGTAACTTTCTTAATTTCGAGGTAATTTATTAATTTTTCTTTCTCAGGTAAAAATTCGCCGTCTGCATACATGATGATTTGCCATATGGTCAGCTCCAAATGTGCCGCCGATTGCAGATATATGCCAATTTCCGTAAGCACCCGTGCGGGCAACATTTGTTCGCCCAATGTATAATCAGTCATTGCCCCTCACACATCCAACTCCTCCACAAACCGCGCGTTCTCCTGAAGATACTGGAACCGCAACTCCGGCTTTTTCCCCATCAGACGCTCGATCAAATCCCCCGTCTCGCCGGGGGCATCCTCGTCAATCGACACGCGGATCAGTTTCCGCGTTGCGGGGTTCATCGTGGTGTCTTTCAGGTCTTTGGCGTCCATCTCGCCTAAGCCCTTAAACCGCTGCACGTCGATTTTTCCTTTGCCGCCCAGACCCTTGGCCAGCCATTTTTCCTTTTCCGCATCGTCGGCCACATACAGGCGCTTGGCCCCTTGGGTCAGGCGGTACAGGGGCGGGCAGGCCAGATACAGGTGGCCCTTGTCGATCAGCGGGCGCATTTGGGTGAAGAAAAACGTCATCAAAAGGCTGGCGATATGCGCGCCGTCGACATCGGCATCGGTCATGATGACGATTTTATCATAACGTAAATCATCGACGTTAAACCGCGTGCCCATTTGCACGCCCAAGGCTTCGCAAATATCGCGGATTTCGCTGTTTTCATTCAGCTTGCCACTGGCCGCGCCCAAAACGTTCAGGATTTTACCCTTTAGCGGCATGATCGCTTGGGTTTCACGGTCGCGCGCGCCTTTGGCGCTGCCGCCAGCCGAATCTCCTTCGACAATAAACAATTCCGTATTATCGCGGGTTTTGCTGGAACAATCGGTCAGCTTTCCGGGCAGGCGCAGTTTTTTGGTCGCCGTTTTGCGCTGCGTTTCTTTTTCCTGTTTGCGTTTAAGTCTTTCTTCCGCGCGCAGCACCAAAAAGTCTAAAATCGCGCCTGCCGATTTGGTATCGCCCGCCAGCCAATTGTCAAAATGGTCACGCACCGCGCCTTCGACATATTTGGCGGCTTCTTCGGTGGCAAGCCTATCTTTAGTCTGCCCCACAAATTGCGGCTCGCGGATAAATACCGAAATCAGCGCGCAGCCGCCCGTCAGCATATCATCACGGGTGATCAATTCCGCTTTGCGGTTTTTAATCAGCTCGCCATAGGCGCGGATGCCTTTTAAAATCGCGCTCCAAAAGCCAAATTCATGCGTGCCGCCTTCGGGGGTGGGCACGGTGTTGGTGTAACTTTGGATAAACCCATCCCGCACGGGCGACCAGTTGATTGCCCATTCCACCGAGCCAGGGACGCTGTATTTTTCTTGAAACGAAACCTTACCCGCAAAGGGGCGGTCGGCGTAGGTGGTGGTTTTTTGCAAGGTATCGCCCAGATATTCGCCAAGACCGCCCGGAAAGTGGAACACGGCCTCAAGGGGCGTATCGCCATCGGGAATGGCGGTTTTCCAGCGAATTTCGACGCCCGAAAAGAGGTAGGCTTTGGATCGCACCATCCGCATCAGGCGGCTTGGGCGGAAGGCATGGCTGCCGAAAATATCCGCATCGGGGTGGAAGGTCACCCAAGTGCCACGGCGGTTTTGGATGGGGCCTAGTTTTTCAATGGGCCCAAGCGGTTTGCCGCGCGAGAAGGATTGGCGGAACAGTTCTTTGTTTTTGGCCACTTCGACAACCATGCTGTCCGATAGGGCGTTTACCACTGATGAGCCAACCCCGTGCAATCCGCCCGAAGTCTCATACGCTTTGCCGTTAAACTTGCCGCCCGAATGCAGGGTGCAAAGGATCACTTCCAGCGCGGATTTGTCGGGAAATTTGGGGTGCGGGTCGACAGGAATGCCGCGCCCATTGTCGCGCACAGTTAGGCTGCCGTCCGTGTGCAGTTCCACCTCGATCCGCGTGGCATGGCCTGCCACGGCCTCGTCCATCGAGTTATCCAAAATCTCAGCCGCTAAATGGTGATACGCGCGCTCGTCAATGCCGCCGATATACATGCCGGGGCGAAGGCGCACGGCCTCTAGCGGTTCTAGAACCTCGATAGATGATGCATCATAGGTATCGTTTTGGCCATTTGGCGGGATCAGGTCGGCGGGCATGGGGTATCCTTTGGCTAGGGCAGCATTAGATCACGCGCGGGGGGGCAGGCGCAAGATGTGGGGCGCTGCGCCTTTGTTTTAGCCGCGCAGATGTTTGCGCAGCCAATAGGCCAGTTCGCCCTCGTCCAGCAGGCGCTGCGCCGCGCGGATGATGATGGGGCCGATTTCGGCTTCATCTGTGGGATAAGGTAATCCGTGTAGGTCAAGGCAGGTTTGCATGGCGCGGTAGGCTGTACGTTTGTTCGCATCGTTAAAGTAATGCCCCTGCGCGATGGCAATCGCATAGGCGGCCGCCAAGTCATAAGCGTCTTCTATCATGCCATAAGCAAGGCGGTTGTCTACGCGGGCCAGCGCCCCCTCTAGCGATTTGTCCAAAGCTAGGCCCGCAAGCTCACCTTCATTTAAAACCGCGTCATGAATAGCAATCACGATGTCAACACTCAGGAGATACATTTATTTGTCTTTCAGATAATCCAAAACGGGCTGAACGCGGGCCTTGCTGCGCGCCAAGCTTTCCATCACTTCTTCCATCGTCGCGGCGCGGTGCTGGGGCGCAGTCTCGACCGCCTCGGCAGGCACCAGATACCCAACCAGCGCAGAGTTTTTCAAAATCGCCACGGGCTGGCCGTTTGCGCGATCAAACACCTTTTGCGGCTCGCGCAATTCGGTCATGGTGCAAATCTGGGGTGTGGCAAGGCGTGTCATGGGGTTGCTCCTGTTGATGTGTAGTGCAATATACACTGTAATGTATATTTAGTCTATGAAGATCATCTAACGGAGGCGGCGATGCGGGTTCTATTCACGGGCGGTTCGGGCAAAGCGGGGCGGCATGTGGTGCCGTATTTGGTGGGCGCGGGGCATCAGATATTGA
>CAMAWZ010000099.1 GCA_945861995.1 Pseudorhodobacter antarcticus | reverse complement strand
TCTGCCTGCTTCCTAACTCTACAAATATCCTCTGGGGGTGAGGAGCGCCAGCGACGAGGGGGGCGAAGCGCCCCCTTTTGCACCGCCGCTTGACAATCGCAGTCCCCGCCCGCATGGAAACTATATGATGATGACCCTTTTCCATGTGGCCCTCGGTGGGGCAATCGGCTCGGTGCTGCGGTATTTGACAATAACAGCCGTGGCCGCGCCCATTGGCACCTTGGCAGTGAATGTGCTGGGAAGCTTTGCTATGGGCGTTTTGTTTATCGCCCTAACCGCGCGGGCAGGGCTATCGCCGCTGCTCATGACGGGTATCTTGGGCGGCTTTACCACCTTTTCCGCCTTTTCGTTGGATGCGATGAAACTGTGGCAGGCGGGGCAGGTCATTCCCGCGTTTGCGTATGTGGGCGCTTCGGTTGTTTTGTCGCTGGGCGCAGTGGCCATTGGTGCCATCTTGGCCAAAGGAGTACTGGCATGAGCGGCGTGCAAACCCTAACCATCGGCGCGGATGAGGGCGAGCAGCGCCTTGACCGCTGGTTCAAGAAACGCTTCCCTCAACTGACTCAAGGCGCGGTCGAAAAAATGTGCCGCACAGGCCAAGTGCGCGTTGACGGCGCGCGGTGCAAGGGGTCTGACCGCATCGTTGCAGGGCAAATCGTGCGGGTGCCGCCGCTGCCAGATGGGGCCGCCCCCGCGCCGCGCCAATCCAAAATCAGCCAAGCCGATGAAAAGATGATCCAAGACGCGGTGCTGTGGAAGGATGAGCATATCATCATCCTGAACAAACCCGCTGGCCTGCCCAGCCAAGGCGGCAGCGGTTTGGGCGAACGCCATGTTGATGGGCTGACCGAGGCCTTGAAGTTCGGTTTTAAAGATAAACCCAAACTCGTGCATCGTCTGGATAAAGACACCTCTGGCCTTTTGATGTTGGCCCGCACCGACCGCGTGGCGCGCGGGTTGTCGGAAAGCCTGCGCCATCATCTGACACGCAAGATTTATTGGGCGGCTGTTGCAGGCGTGCCCAACCCGCGCAAGGGCAGCGTGAAATACGGGCTTATGAAAGCCCCTGGCGGTGGGCGCGGCGAGGGGGAGAAGATGATCTGCATCCATCCCGCCAAGATGGGTGATTACCCCGATGCCAAACGCGCGCAGACCGATTTCTTTACGCTGTGGTTCCTTGGCACGCGCCTGTCGTGGATGGCGCTGGAGCCCATCACTGGGCGCACGCATCAATTGCGCGCCCATATGGCCGAAATGGGTCACCCAATTTTGGGCGATGGCAAATATGGCGGGTCTGATACTGACAATATGGGCGACGGCTGGGGCGCGGGCATTGGCGGCGACATCTCGCGCAAGCTGCATCTGCACGCGCGGATGCTGAAATTTGAACACCCCATCACCAAAGAGATGATGACCTTTACCGCGCCTTTGCCCGACCACATGGCGCGCACGTGGAAAACGTTGGATTGGCGCGTGAATGACGTGCCGCTAGACCCGTTCCGGGGTGAGGCATGAGCAGGCGTTTAGCATGAGCGGTTGGGCCGCCAAAAGGTTCTGGAAATCGGCCAGCGTTGTGCAGCTAGAGGCGGGTTACACGGTGCATCTGGACGGGCGGGCGGTGAAAACGCCCGCAAAGAACCCGCTGATCTTACCAAACCAAAAGCTGGCCCAATTGATTGCCGCCGAATGGGATGCGCAAGCAGGCACGGTGAACCCCGAAACCATGCCGATGACACGGCGCGCCAATTCGGCGCTGGAAAAGGTCGCACCGAACCGCAGCGCGGTGATTGCCGAACTCGCAGGCTATGGGGCCAGCGATTTGCTGTGCTATCGCGCGCAATCCCCTGCCGAACTGGTGGCGCGGCAGGCCGCAGGCTGGCAGCCGTGGCTAGACTGGGCCGCGCGCGATTTGGCAGCGCCGCTGCACGTGACAGCGGGCATTGTGTATGTGGTCCAGCCCGCCCAAAGCCTGTCTAATATGCACGATCACGTGGCTGCGTTTGACGCCTTTGCGCTGGCGGGTCTGCATGATTTGGTGGCAATTACGGGCAGCTTGGTCTTGGCGCTGGCCATGGCCAAAGGTCATTTGCACCCCGATCAGGGCTTTGCCCTGTCGCGCATAGACGAGCAGTGGCATGCCGAGCAGTGGGGCGTTGACGAGGCTGCCGCCGCGCTCGAATCAGTCAAATCGGCGGCACTGCACGATGCGCACCGCTTTCTGGCCGCCTGCGCGTAAGATTATTTCCAGGCAAATGCCCGAAAATTGCGCAAGTTGCCCAGGTACCGTTTATATTGCGCAGATAGCGCTAACAAAAGTGCTGGACGATATTTTTTCTTGACCTAAGTTTAACCAATAGCCAAGAGTGGCTGACACTGCCAAACTCGCGCTTTGCGTGAGTGAGGCGGGCAACAAGTACGAGATGGCGTAAAAGTTTTGTACGACAAACAGCCCTGAAATGGGCGCAACAGGAAGAGGTTCCTATGAATAAATCAGTATTCCTTGGCACGTTGGCTGCCACCACAGTCTTGTCAGGCGCGGTTTTTGCCGCAACGTTGGATGACATCAAGGCGCGCGGCGAACTGCTGTGCGGCGCAAGCACGGGCCTAACAGGCTTTGCCGCCCCAGATGCCAATGGCGAATACCAAGGCTTTGACGCAGCGCTGTGCAAAGCCATTGCTGCCGCTGTTTTGGGCGACCCCACCAAAGTGAAATTCGTACCCCTGACGGGCGAGACCCGCTTTACCGCGCTGTCTTCGGGCGAAGTGGACGTGCTGGTGCGCAACTCGACCTGGACCTATTCGCGCGACACCGACTTGAAGTTCGATTTCGTGGCCGTGAACTATTATGACGGTCAGGGCTTTATGGTGAAGAAAGATCTGGGCGTGGCTTCGGCCAAAGAACTGGATGGCGCAACGGTTTGCATTCAAACTGGCACCACCACCGAATTGAACTTGGCCGACTTCTTCAAAACCAACAACATCACCTACACCCCTGTGACCGTGGTTGATGATACCGAAGCAGCCAACCAGTATCTTGCTGGCGCGTGTGATGCCTACACCACTGACGCGTCGGGCCTTGCTGCCAGCCGCGCCACCTTTGCTGACCCAGAAAACCACATCATTCTGCCAGAAATCGTCTCGAAAGAGCCGCTTGGCCCAGTCGTTCGCCATGGCGACAACAACTGGGGCGATATCGTGCGCTGGACCTATTATTCGCTGCTGATCGCTGAAGAAAAAGGCATCACCAAAGCGAACTTGGAAGAAGTGGCCGCATCGACCACCGATCCAGAGGTTAAGCGTTTGCTGGGTCTTGAAGGCGAAATGGGCGTGATGATGGGTCTGGACAACGCTTGGGCCAAGAACGCTATCGCCGTTTCGGGCAACTATGGCGAGATTTTCGAAGCCAACCTTGGCACCTCGACCGCCATCGGTTTGGCACGCGGCCTGAACGCATTGTGGACCCAAGGCGGCCTGCAGTACGCGCCACCAGTGCGCTAACGCAATTGGGCGCGGGGCAACCCGCGCCCTTTTTCCACAATAAAAACAAGCACTCCGTGATGGGGCCTGACCCCGATAAGATTGGCCAAAGGCCAGCACGCGGCAGCGGCAGGGGGTAAGATATGGCTATGGTAAGCGACGCTCCGAAAGGCAACTTTCGGCTGTCAATGCTGGTTTATGACACGCGCTATCGGTCGATCACCATTCAGGTGATTGTTCTGGGCCTGTTCATTGCCTTTGTGGCGTGGCTGCTTATGAACTTGCAGGCCAATTTGGCCGCCAAAGACAAAGACATCAGCTATAGCTTTTTGTTTAACCGCGCAGGTTACGACATTGATCAGCAACTGATCCCCTATACCAATGACAGCACGCATGGGCGCGCTTTGTTTGTGGGGCTGTTTAACACCTTGGCTGTGTCCATCGCGGCCTGTTTTGCGGCCACGTTGATTGGCGTGACGGCGGGGGTGCTGCGCCTGTCCAAAAACTGGATCGTGGGCCGTCTGATGACGGTTTACATCGAGGTGTTCCGCAATGTGCCACTGCTCTTGTGGATTTTGCTGGCGTTTTCGATTTTCGCCCAAGTCATGCCAGAGCCGAAGGATTTCAAGGTTACGCAAGAAATGGTCGATCAGGGGCTAGAGCCGCCCGCGCAAAAGATTTTCTTTGACAGCATCGCCATAACCAACCGCGGCACCAACGTGCCCGCCCCAGTGCTAGATCGGCCCTTGGGCAGCTTTTCGGTGCTGAATGTGCCGATCAACCTTTCGGTTTTGGCGGCAGTTGCGGTGATTTGGGGCAGCTTTTGGGTCAATGGCCGCATCCGGGCCAGCGCCAAAGCCATCCAAGAAGATACGGGGTTTCGCCCTGTGACGTGGTGGAAATCGCTGCTTGTTCTGATTTTGCCCATCACCGCGCTTTTGTTTGCGCTGGGCTTTCACTGGGACATTCCCGCCTTTGCGGTGGGCGAAAGTGGCGTGTCCAAAGGGTTTAACTTTGTGGGTGGCATCAGTTTGGCCCACAGCTTTACCGCGCTGTTTTTGGCCCTGTCGATCTATCATGGCACCTATATTGCCGAGGCCGTGCGCGCAGGCATTCTGGCCATTTCGCGTGGCCAAACCGAAGCAGCCTATGCGCTGGGTATGCGCCCTAACCGCACAATGAACCTGATCATCCTGCCCCAAGCGCTGCGCGTGATTGTGCCGCCGCTGATCAGCCAGTACCTGAACATCACCAAAAACTCGACCCTTGGTATGGCGATCAGCTACCTGGATTTGAAGGGTACTTTGGGCGGCATCACCCTTAATCAGACGGGGCGCGAATTGGAGTGTATGCTGCTGATGATGCTGATCTACCTGTTCTTGTCGCTGACCATTTCTGTCGGGATGAATATTTTCAACAACTCAGTCAAGTTGAAGGAGCGGTAAGATGAGCAATTCGCATTTTGTCCGCACCCAGATGCTGCCTGCGCAAAAGCCACCTGTGGGCGAGACGGGCGTGATCAAATGGATGCGGGAAAACCTGTTTTCCAGCTGGTTTAACGCGATTCTAACCTTTATCGGCCTGTGGGCGGTGTACGCGCTTGTCTCGTCCTCGGCCCCTTGGTTTTTGAACGGGGTTTGGACGGCCAGTTCGGTGGACGAATGCCGCGCCATCATTGCCGCCTCGGCCGGCGAGGGGGCATCGGGCGCGTGCTGGGCCATGATCAACGAACGCTGGCATCAGTTTATGTTCGGCTTTTTTGACCGCGACGAATATTGGCGCCCGCTGCTGGCTTTTGCGCTGCTGTTCGTGGCGCTATCGCCCGTCCTATATTTCAATCTGCGCCGCCCTACGATGATTATGGTTGGTGGCGCGGGGGCGGTGCTGGTGGTGCTGCTTTGGGGTGTTGGAACCGATGGCTGGCATTTGTTCCTTGCCGCTGCGGTGATGGCCGCGCTGGCCGCTTTGGCGTGGTTTGCGCCAAAGCACTTGTTGTGGGTGACACTGGCCTTTCCCGCCACGGCGTTTTTCTTGCTGTGGGGCGGGTCTGTTTGGGCACCTGTTGGCGTGATGCTGGGATTTGGTATTGCAGTGCTGATTTGGCGCGCCCTGCATGGCCTGATTGGCGTGACGCCTGCTGCGGCTGTGGCGGCCTTGGTTGCCTTTGTATGGTGGGGCTTTTTGCAAGGTCTGTTAACGGGCGCGCTGGCGCAGGCGCTGCCAGCTTTCAGCCTGCCCGCCGAAGATAGCGACCGCTTTGGCGGGTTTCTTTTGTCTTTCGTCATTGGCGTGTCGGCCATTTCAGCCTCGCTTCCCATTGGCATTTTACTGGCACTTGGGCGGCGGTCGGATATGTTTTTGATTAAAACCCTATCGGTGGGGTTCATCGAATTTGTGCGCGGTGTGCCGCTGATTACCATGCTGTTCACCGCCAGCCTTTTGCTGCAATACTTCCTGCCGCCGCAAACCAATTTCGACTTGATCTTGCGGGTGATCATCCTCGTGTCCCTTTTCGCCTCGGCCTATATCGCCGAAGTTATTCGGGGCGGGCTGGCCGCATTGCCGCGCGGGCAGCAAGAGGCGGCTGATAGTTTGGGGCTTGACTACTGGCAGGCGCAGCGGCTGATTATTATGCCGCAGGCGTTAAAGGTGGCGATTCCTGGCATTGTGTCGTCTTTTATCGGCCTGTTCAAAGATACCACCCTTGTTGCATTGGTGGGCCTTGCCGACCCGCTGCAAGGGATTACCAAAGTTGTCAAAGCCGACATTGCATGGAAGGCCGCCTATTGGGAGCCGTTCATTTTTGTGGGCGCTATTTTCTTTATCTTCTGCTTTAGCATGTCCAGATACTCGATGTATCTAGAGCAAAAGCTGAAAACCGATCACCGATAGGAGCAAGCCATGGCAAATGCCGCTAAAATGCAGGTCACGGACGAGGTGGCCATTCAGATCACTGCCATGAACAAATGGTACGGGCAGTTTCATGTGCTGCGCGATATAAATATGACGGTGAACAGGGGCGAGCGGATTGTTGTTTGCGGCCCATCGGGCAGCGGCAAGTCTACCCTAATTCGCTGCATCAACCGCCTTGAAGAACATCAGGCGGGTACGATTATTGTGGATGGAACCGAACTGACATCAGATTTGAAAAACATCGACAAAGTGCGCTCCGAGGTTGGGATGGTGTTTCAACATTTTAATCTGTTCCCGCATTTGACCATTTTGGAAAACCTGACGCTGGCCCCAATTTGGGTGCGCAAAACGCCCAAGCGCGAGGCGGAAGAAACCGCGATGTATTTTCTGGAAAAGGTGAAAATCCCGGAACAGGCGCTGAAATATCCGGGCCAGCTTTCGGGTGGGCAGCAGCAGCGCGTGGCCATTGCCCGCAGCCTGTGCATGAAACCGCGCATCATGCTGTTTGACGAGCCGACATCGGCGCTTGACCCTGAAATGATCAAGGAGGTGCTGGATACGATGATCAGCCTTGCAGAAGATGGCATGACGATGATCTGCGTCACGCACGAGATGGGCTTTGCCCAAGCGGTGGCAAACCGCGTGGTGTTTATGGATCAGGGCCAAATCGTTGAACAGAACGAGCCTAAAGAGTTCTTTGCCAACCCCAAATCAGACCGCACTAAGCTGTTCCTAAGCCAGATTTTGGGGCATTAAGCCGTTCCAGGAACCTAAAAAACGCCCCTTATTGGGGTGTTTTTTTGTTTACGATACCTTGAACCTATCGTTCCGCTCCCCATATCGCTGTTATCAATCCGGGCCCCTCTGGCGGCGCTGTGCCGTGATGTCGGATTGAACCAAGCGTTTTGGCGGGGGCCAGCGAAACGTTAGCCCCTCCTTGTGTTTGCAACAGGTGAGGCAAAATTGGACTTTCTTTTTACACTTTTTCTTGGGCAACCGCTGTGGCTGTGGTTTGCCTTTGTTGGCATTGTGATCGCGCTGCTGGCTCTTGACCTTGGGGTTTTAAACAAGACCGATCATGAAATTGGCGTGGCCGAAAGCTTAAAGCTTTCGGCGCTGTATATCGGGCTGGGTGTCGCCTTTGGCGGCTTTGTTTGGGTGCAAATCGGGCAACAGGCGGCGGCGGAATATCTGACAGCCTTTGTTGTGGAAAAAACTTTGGCCCTGGATAATGTTTTTGTTATTGCGCTGATTTTCACCTATTTCGCCGTGCCTCGTATGTATCAGCACCGCGTGCTGTTTTGGGGCATCTTGGGCGTGATCGTGCTGCGCGGTATCATGATTGGCCTTGGGGCTACGCTGGTGGCGCAATACAGCTGGGTTCTGTATATCTTTGCGGTTTTCCTAATCGCCACGGGCGTGAAGATGCTGATGATAAAAGACAAAGAGATGGATTTGGAAAACAATTTCATCCTGCGTTTCATGAAGCGGCGGTTTAACGTTACCGATAAACTGCATGGCAACGCGTTTTTCGTAAAGCAAGTGCATCCCAAAACGGGCAAAATGGTACAGTTCATGACGCCGTTGTTTTTGGCGCTGGTGCTGGTGGAATTCGCTGATTTGGTTTTTGCGGTTGATTCGGTGCCTGCGGTGTTTGCGATTACCACGGACCCCTATATTGTCTACACCTCGAATATCTTTGCTATTCTGGGGTTGCGGGCATTGTATTTCGCGCTGGCTGCGGTTTTGCACCGCTTCCACTATTTGAAATACGCTTTGTCGGTGCTGCTGATTTT
>CAMAWZ010000098.1 GCA_945861995.1 Pseudorhodobacter antarcticus | reverse complement strand
CATAACCTGCGGTTTCTGGCCGTGGGGCGCGATACGCTGATCCCCGCCCTTGGCTTTGCGCTGGCCACGGGGGTGACAGTGGCCGCCTATACGACCTATGATGCGTGGGGCATTCGCGCCACAGCAGACCCGTTCACATTTCTGGCGTGGTTTTTCTTTTTGGACGGCGTGATCATGACGATTGCGACAGCGGGCCGCATCCGCGTCTTGCCGCGCGCCGATTGGCCAGCGCGTGCAAAACTTGGCTTTGGCGGGGCGATTGTTGCCTTTTTCAGCTTTGGCGCGGTGATGCTGGCCACACGGCTGGACAAAGTGGGCGAGGCGGCCGTGCTGCGCGAAACCTCAACCGTATTTGCCGCGTTGATCGGCTGGGCGGTTTTGGGCGAGAAAGTGGGGCTTGCCCGCGCGGGCCTTATGGCGTTGATTGCGCTGGGCGCGGTGGTGATGGAATTTGGAGGCTAACATGAAAAAGCGAGAGTTGAACCCTTTGGTCAAAATGGCGTTCGAACTTGGCCCGCTGGTGGCGTTTTTCATCGCTTTTGGGCGGATGAAGGACAACACCTATACCTTCTTTGGCACCGAATATTCTGGATTTATCACAGTTACGGCTGCGTTTATTGTGGTGATGCTGGTGACGACGGCCATTTTATGGGCGTTGACGGGCACGCTGTCGAAAATGCAAATTCTATCCTTGGTGCTGGTGGTCATCATGGGGGGGCTGACGGTTTACTTGAATGACGAGATGTTCATCAAAATGAAACCCACGCTGCTGTTTGGCTTTTTTGGCGTAGTGTTGGGGGCAGGCTTGCTGCGGGGTCGGTCATACCTGCGCGATGTGATGGATGCGGCCTTGCCCCTGCAGCCCGAAGGCTGGATGATTCTGACGCGCAGACTGGCGGTGTTTTTCATCTCGCTGGCCGTGGCCAACGAATTGATCTGGCGGTTTGGGTCAACCGAGGCTTGGGTGTTTTTCAAAACCTTTGGCGATACGCTGGCGCTGCTTGCGTTCTTTGCCAGCCAGTATCCGCTATTGGTTAAATACAGCACCGAAGAGGCTGACCAACCAAAGCCCTAGGTGGCGTATCGCCACGGGGACAGCGCGCTCCATCTTTGGGTTTGGGCGCTGGGCAGGGCTGCGGCCAGTGCCTGCAAATCAAGGCTGCCGTTCAGCAGCGCGCGATACAGCCCAAAGATTCCTGGGCGGATGTAGGGCGACCAATGGCAGATGCGCGCGGGTGGGCTGGGCAGGGCAAAGCCAAATTCGGCCAGCACATTTAGACTGCGCGGCGCGTCCAGTTGTAGGTTGATCCAATTGGGCAGGCTGCATCCCAGACCTTGCCCGATGGCAGTATCGCGGCCCAAGGCCACGCCCCATTCATAGACGGCATCAAATAGGTCATTTTCGCGGGTGGTGACATTGACGATTTGCGCGCGCTGCCCTGCTGGCGTGCGCATGGCGCGCAGGGCAGGCTGGCGCGTTTCGGCTGCGGACAACAAAATCAGGCGGCCCATGTGGCCTTCTTTGGCATAATGCAGGCTGGCAAGTGCTGCGCGCGCGCCCAGGGAATGGCCAATGATATCAAGGCTGCGGTTTGGGTCTATCTCGGCAATCGCGGCCGCAAGCTGCGCCAGCGCTGCCCCTGCCTGTTCAGCCCTTCGGTTGACTTGGCTCAAAGTGCCCCTTGCCGGCCAGCCAAACCCAATAGCCAGCCCTGCCGCCCCGCCAAGACCTAAATGGCGCGGCCAAGAGACAAGGGTTTTGTCGCGGCGTTTGACCAATTCCGCCTTCGGTTCCAATGCAAAGATATGTCCAAAGGGGCAATGTTGCCCTGCATCTGGGGAAAAGCGAAACCCGTGGACCATGGCCACAACAGGCGCTTTGGGATGCAGCCGTGCCAGCCGCAGGGCAAGCTCGCCGCGATCTACATCCATCCGCCCATCTTTGCCCATGCGCACAGTAAAGGGCGGCTCTAAAGGATGTGCAAGGCTATGTGGCATCAGCGCCCTCTTTGTTTGCAAGGCCTGCATAATGCTGCGATGCAACATTGGCGTGACGGACGGGTGACGGAATTGTAAATTCACAACCCCTTGTGGGTGGTTGACCAAGCAGGCCCCAAGGGCTATGTGCGTAGCGTGGCGCTTTGTTACCAAATTGCGGGCCACGTTAAACATTCCGCTAAAAGGGTTAGGGATGTTGCCCCGAAGCCCATTGGTTTCGGGGCTTTTTATTTTGGTCTAGGGGGCCGATATGTCGAACGATTGGAAAACGCGCACGCAGCTTGTGCATCAGGGCAGCCGCCGCAGCCAATATGGCGAGATGGCCGAAGCGATTTTTCTGACCCAAGGCTTTGTCTACCCCGATGCCGAAACGGCCGAGGCGCGGTTTATATCGGCGGGCGAGGATGAGTTTATTTATGCCCGCTATGGCAACCCGACCACCCGGATGTTTGAAGAACGCATCGCGGCCTTAGAGGGCTGCGAAGATGCTTTCGCAACCGCCAGCGGCATGGCGGCAGTGTCGGGCGTGCTGACGGCGATGCTGCGCGCAGGTGATCATGTGGTGTCTTCGCGCGCGCTGTTCGGGTCGTGCCATTACGTGCTGGACGAGGTGCTGCGCCGCTATGGCGTTGAAGTTACCTTTGTAGATGGCGCGAATTTGGATGATTGGCGCGGCGCAGTGCGGGCGGGGACAAAGGCGGTGTTTTTCGAATCGATGTCCAACCCCACCTTGGAACTTGTCGATATTCGCGCTGTGTCCGAAATTGCCCATGCTTTTGGTGCGTTGGTGATCGTGGACAATGTCTTTGCGACACCTATTTTCAGCCGTGCAGTCGATCAAGGCGCGGATGTAGTGGTTTATTCCACCACCAAACATATCGACGGGCAGGGCCGCGCTTTGGGCGGGGTGATTTGCGGGACGCGCGAGTTTATTCGCAAAACTGTCGAGCCTTACATGAAACACACGGGCGGCGCGATGAGCCCGTTTACATCGTGGATCATGCTGAACGGCATGGTTACACTGGATTTGCGGTGCCGCGCCATGGCCGCCAGTGCCCAGACTATCGCCCGCGCGCTGGAAGGTGATGCGCGCCTTAACTTTGTGCGGTTCCCGACATTGCCCAGCCATCCGCAGCACGCGTTGGCGATGGAGCAGATGGGCGGGGCAGGTGGAACGTTGGTGACATTGGATCTGAAGGGCGGGAAAGAAGCAGCCTTTGCCTTTTGTAACGCATTGCAAATCATCAAGATTTCCAACAATTTGGGGGATGCAAAATCGATTGCGACCCATCCCGCGACAACCACCCATTCGCGCCTTACGGCGGAACAAAAGGATTTGATGGGAATCACCCCAGGGTTGATCCGCCTTTCAGTTGGGCTAGAAGACACAGAAGATCTGATCGCCGACCTGCATCGCGGGCTTGCTGCGATTTCTGTTTGAAGCATTGTCGCTTTGTTGTGATCTAATCGCAGTACTTCCTCGTATGCTGTGGACAATGGTTGAAAGCATTGCCTAGAAGTTTAAATGACGGCTTGCAACCTTAGGCTGTATTGGGAGATTGGTCGTGAATATTCATTTCTCGGATGCGGGGCTTGCGCCCAGCAAAGACGAAGCCGCTGCTGCGCTGGCTGTGTTGCGCACTTGGGCTGCGCGTTCATCTGAAGCAGAAATCGCGGCGCTAGATCAGGGCGCGCTGGCGTTGATTGGCAGCGGCTATCCCGTTTTGTCGCGCGATTATCCAGCCGATTTTGTTGTCGCAAACGACTACAAAGACAGCCTGCCTGATTTGCAAAACGGCCCGTCCAGCCTGATCCGTGGGGCCAAGCAATTGATCCAGCATGTGGGGATTTCCAATTTCCGCCTGCCCCTGCGCTATAAA
This sequence comes from Pseudorhodobacter antarcticus, assembly GCA_945861995.1. GTDB lineage: Bacteria > Pseudomonadota > Alphaproteobacteria > Rhodobacterales > Rhodobacteraceae > Cypionkella > Cypionkella antarctica_B. Next base: position 4,369 of record CAMAWZ010000098.1, on the reverse strand, counting down.
ACCAAGATTGGTGCGCCTGTGCTGTTGGAAACGTCGGTCACGGGCACTGTCAGTCTTGAGGCCGAGAAAAAAGGCATCAATATGTCCCGCATCATGCGGTCGTTCTATGCCCATTCGGAAGCTGAGTTTTCGTTTGGCGTGATCGAGGCGGCGCTGGATGATTACATGCGCGATTTGGGCAGTTTTGATGCGCGCATTCAAATGCGCCTGTCCTATCCGCTGCAGGTTCCCAGCCTTCGGTCGGGCCTGCAAGGCTGGCAGTATTATGACATCGCGCTGGAACTGGTCGAAGTGGCAGGCGTTCGTAAGCGCTTGATGCATTTGGATTTTGTTTACTCCAGCACCTGCCCGTGCAGTCTGGAATTGTCCGAACATGCGCGGATGACGCGGGGGCAATTGGCGACGCCGCACAGCCAGCGGTCAGTGGCGCGGATATCGGTGGAAATGGCGGCGGGGTCGGTTTTGTGGTTTGAAGACCTGATCGAAATTGCCCGTGCTGCCGTGCCGACCGAGACGCAAGTTATGGTCAAGCGCGAAGATGAACAGGCCTTTGCCGAACTGAATGCCGCCAACCCGATTTTCGTTGAAGACGCGGTGCGCAGTTTCTGCGGCGCCTTGCAAGCTGACGATCGCATTGGAGATTTTCGGATTGTGGCCAGCCATCAAGAAAGCCTGCACAGCCACGATGCCGTGTCGGTGTTAACGCAGGGGCCAACCTTTGCGCAGACCTCGCTTGACCCGCGTTTGTTTGCAAGCCTGTATCACGTGGGCTGATATTTGGGGCTGATATTTGGGGCTAACACGCCCCACAAAATGAAACGGCGCGCAGGGTGATCTGCGCGCCGTTTTTTGTGCTTTTTCGCGTATTGCACGCGTATGTTATGCGTATTGCATCCGTAACTACATCTGCCATACGTCCGTCAACCCTTAGGGCCAGCAGGCGACCTGAACTGTCATGCCCATCGCCTGCGCATTCAGCGCGTCTGGTGACAGCGCCGTCGCCGCCGCATCGCTGGCAGTGACGGCGACGTTGGCTTGTGCCAACAGTGGCGCAAGGCTGGCCATATCGCGGGCAAGGGACATGCCCTGCGGCAAGGTTTTACCGCCAATTTCAGTGCCAAATATCATCCCCAAAAGCGCGCCCTTGGCATTTAGCACTGGCCCCCCCAGATCGTGCGGGGTGACATTGGCGGCAAGTGTCAGCAGACCCGCCTCGCCGCTTGGCCCGCCCGCGGCCTGAATTTGGCCAAAGGTCAGGACAGGTGCTGGCAGGCCCGATGGCAAGGAGTAGCCCGCAAGCACCACGCTTGCGCCCGCGCCAGAGGCATCGTTTGCGGCATAGCCAACAGCTAGGGGGGATGCTGGCAAAAGGGGACGCAAAATGGCAGCGCCAAGGGTGGCATCAACCGCCACCACTTCGGCGTCTAGAATGTTGTCGAGCGTGATTCTGGCGCAGGTGGCCACGGCACCCGCCTGCGTCAGCACCATGCCATTTGCATCAACATAGATGCCCGATACAACGGCTGTAGGTTCTTTGACCGCCATCCCCGCCATCACACCCTGTTTAATGGCATCATCCAAAGGCACAAGGCCGGGGTCTAGAACCTGATCGCCCGTGCTGCGGAATGTACTGGCAAGGGTTGTCAGAATACGCTGCGCAGTTTCAGCCTGCGTGGGCTCCCACACCAAAAGATAGCCTTTGATCGCGCCTTTGCTGGTTTTGGCGGTGGCGAAAGAGGCCACGGTATCAGATGCGGCGTTGATGGTGAATTCGCTGTCTTGCAGGCTACGCTCGCCTTCTGCGGGAACATCTTCAAGCGTTTGCAATAGATCGTAAAGGCCCGCCAAAGTGTCGGCGTCGCCCGGTTCGGAAATCAGCAAGAGGCGCAGTTTTGATCCGTCTGTGGCGGTGTAATGCACAAAGGGCGGCTCGTAATGATCAAAGGCCAACATGGCTGTGGGCAGAGCAAACTCGATCCCTGCCTCGCCCTCGGTTGTGAGGGTAAAGCCAAACTCGGCGTCATCAGCCCTGCGGTTCGCGACCAAAGTGCTGCGTTGCCGGCTGGTTAACACGCCCGTGGGTTCATACCCCATCGCCGTTTGCCACGCTGCCATCGATGTGCGGGTACCACTGCCAATACTGCCATCAAGCGCGCCGTCGTAAAAGCCGTACCATTGCAAGGACGCCTGTAGTTCAGCCTTTTCATCGCGCGATAGGGCCGCTTCGCTGGACTGCGCCTGATCAAGGGTTTCTTCGGCGGCGGCGGAGGCGGGGGCGGGGGCAGCGGGCTGTGCCAAAGGCTCCGCGTCGCTGGTTGCAGCATCCTCGGTTGTGATCGGTGCTGCGATGACTGCCGCGCCCACTGGCCAGAACTGCGCGCCGTGATCGCGGCCATCTGTGATAAAGGCATCACGCGGGATTTGACCCGCCGCTTTGAGGCTGGCCATTTCGCCTGCCGCTTCGGCGGGCGAAAACGGCCCTACAGTTACAATGTACCATCTATTGCCAAGGCGAAAGCCCGCAATTTCGCCCAGCACGGCGCTGTAGGCGCGCGCACTCTCTTCGGCGCTGGCAAGGTCTGGAAGAGCCTCTAGCTGGATCCACGCGGGGCCTTCTTGTGCGGTCGAAGGTGCAACACCCCAAAACCCCATCAAAGCCAGCGCCAAACAAGCTGTCCAAATGCCCCGTACCCCTGTCATTTTCTACCCTTTTGAATCTAAATCTCGAATCTTGTAAAGATTAACAGCGCTTTGCGCTGATGCACATATGTAATTCAATTCTATGGGCAAATTGCGGCAAAATTGCCCCGTTATAATCTATGCCGCATTGACCCTTTGCCCCCGTTTGCCTATGCAATGCGAAACTTTAACAAGGGTGATCCCGATGGCCGTCTCCACCAGTGCCCCGCGCTGTTTTCAAGAGATCATTTTGCGCCTGCAAGCCTATTGGGCGGATAAAGGCTGCGCGATTTTGCAGCCCTATGATATGGAAGTCGGCGCTGGCACCTTTCACCCTGCGACGACGTTGCGTTCGCTGGGCTCAAAAGCCTGGGCTGCGGCCTTTGTGCAGCCTTCGCGCCGCCCAACTGATGGGCGCTATGGCGAAAACCCCAACCGCTTGCAGCACTACTATCAATATCAGGTCATTATCAAACCCTCGCCGCCCGATATGCAGGACTTGTATTTGGGCAGTTTGGCCGCGATTGGCATTGACGCCAGCCTGCACGACATCCGCTTTGTGGAAGATGATTGGGAAAGCCCAACGCTGGGCGCGTGGGGGCTGGGCTGGGAAGTGTGGTGCGATGGGATGGAAGTATCGCAATTTACCTATTTCCAGCAGGTCGGCGGGCATGATTGCCGCCCTGCGTCGGGCGAGTTGACTTATGGTTTGGAACGACTGGCCATGTATGTGCTGGGCGTGGATCATGTCATGGATATGCCGTTCAACGCGCCTGATGCGCCCATTGCGCTGACTTATGGCGATATTTTCCGCCAGACCGAGGAAGAATATTCGCGCCATAACTTTGACGGGGCTGATACAGCGCAGCTTTTGCGCCATTTTGAAGATGCCGAGGCCGAATGCCAGCGGCTGTTGGATTTTTCGCCCCTTGACCCCAAATCGGGAAAGACGATTATTATGGCCCATCCTGCCTATGACCAAACCATTAAAGCCAGCCATTTGTTCAACCTTTTGGATGCGCGCGGTGTTATTTCGGTGACGGAACGCCAAGCCTATATTGGCCGCGTGCGGGCCTTGGCCAAGAAATGCGCCGATGCGTTCCGCCTGACGGATGCGGGCAAAGATGCAGAGGTAGCCCTTTGAATGCGGGTAAATTCATTGCAGGTGGCATCATGCTGATCGGGGTGGCGGCTGGCATTTCGATGTATTGGTTGCAGGAATATGCCTATTACGAACCTGCGCAATTTGTGCCGTCGCAGGAAATTCTGCTGACCCCTATCGAATCGGGCCTGCCAGAACCGATTTTGGTGCAAACCATTCAAGGCATTGATTCTGCCAGCGTGCCGATGAAATTTCGCGCCTGTTTCTCCACGCCGATGACCCTTGCGATGCTGACGGAAACCTATGTTGCCTATAAGGGCGCGGTGCCGCTGACCGCGCCTTCGTGGTTTGATTGCTTTGATGCCAATGCCATTGGCGAGGCGCTGGAAGAGGGCACGGCACTGGCGTTTTTGTCGCAATCGCAAATCGCGCCGCAGATTGACCGCGTTGTGGCCGTGTTCCCCGATGGGCGCGCCTTTGCGTGGCACCAAATCTCGCCCGACACGGCCAATGCCTATACTGGTTCCGCGCCAGCTGCTGCGCCCGAAACACCCGCCCAAACGCCTGATAAGGTAGAGTGATATGGCC
>CAMAWZ010000097.1 GCA_945861995.1 Pseudorhodobacter antarcticus | reverse complement strand
AATTGCGCCGTCATCGGGGCGCAGATCCGATGTGGCAATCACCTCGCCCGCCGCATCATCGGTGCTGGTGGCCGCGCCAAAGCGCACCATAAACCGATAGCATTTCAGCGCATCGGTCACATAGGGCACGGTTTTGGTCGCCTCGCCCAAGGCTATGGCCAAAACGCCCGTGGCATCAGGGTCAAGCGTGCCCGCATGGCCCGCCTTTTGCGCATCCAGCGCCCATTTTACCTTGTTCACCACCGCGCTGGATGTGATCCCCGCAGGTTTGTCTACAATCAACCAACCGGACAGCGCGCGGCCTTTTTTGCCCCTACTCATTTGTAAACTGGGCCATTATTCTGCTTCTGGCTCGTCTTTGGCGGAAATATCGCGCTGCACCACTGGGTCGGAAAACAGCCGCCGTGCCTCGTCCAACCGATCAAAGGTTTCATCTGCGCGAAAACGCAGTTCTGGCGCATAACGCAGGGTCATCCCGTCGGCGACCATCTTGCGCAAAATGCCTTTATGGCGGGCAAGGGCCGCAATCGCATCCGTCACGCTGCCAGCGCCTGACATAGGCATCACATAAACCGTTGCTACCCGCAAATCGGGCGACACGGCAACTTCGCCCACCGTGATAGACATATCATTCAGCGCGGGGTCGTGCACCTCGCCGCGCATCAAAATATCAGACAGCGTGCGGCGGATCATTTCACCGACGCGCAGCATCCGCTGCGATGGCCCTTTGGCCGAGACTGTGCGTTTATTTGCCATGCCCCCCTTTACGCCGCTTCGCGCCCGCCCGCAATGTCGGGCTTTCATGCGGGGCATTTTGCAGTTATGGCTGGCCCAAATGGCAAAAGGTGCAGATATGGCAAGCATTGGCATAGTGGTAACAGGCGCATCTGGCCGCATGGGGCAAATGCTGATCCGCGAGATTTCGGGTAATCCTGCCCTGCATCTTGTGGGCGCGATTGAGCGCGCGGGCCATGCTTGGATTGGCCGCGATGTGGGCGCGGCCATGGGCGGGGCGGATTTGGGCGTTCACGTATCGGACGATGCCTTGGCCGCCTTTGCCCATGCCCAAGCCGTGATTGATTTCACCGCGCCCGAAGCCACGGTCGAATTTGCCGCCCTTGCCGCCCAAGCCCGCGCTGTGCACGTGGTTGGCACAACGGGACTGCAACCCGAACATCACGCCAAATTAGATGCAGCCGCCCGCCATGCCGTAATTATCCAAGCTGGCAACATGAGCCTTGGGGTGAACCTTTTGGCGCGGATGACGCAAAAAGTTGCCGCTGCGCTGGATGCCGACTGGGATATTGAAATTGTCGAGGCGCATCACCGCCACAAGGTTGATGCACCCTCTGGCACGGCGCTGATGCTGGGCCATGCAGCAGCGGCAGGGCGCGGCGTGGATTTGAACGCGCATATGGTGTCTGGCCGCGATGGGATAACGGGCGCGCGCACCGCGGGCAGCATCGGCTTTTCCGCCATTCGCGGTGGCGATATTGTAGGCGAGCATGATGTGATTTTCGCCGCCATGGGCGAGCGTGTGGTACTGCGCCACATCGCCACCGACCGTGCCATTTTTGCGCGCGGCGCGCTGAAAGCTGCGATCTGGGGGCAAACCCAAAAACCAGCGCGCTATGATATGATGGATGTTTTGGGCCTGTAAGGCGCGAAAAGTGAACCAAAGTTGCGTGGGCTGCGTATACCCGCAAAAGTGAAGGTTCATATCATGTTGCGTCTTGTTATCGTTTTCGCCCTTTGGGCCACACCCAGCCTAGCCGATCTTCAAAAAATCGGCGACAAAAAGGCGTTTTTAGACACGCTAGAGGGCCGCGCGCTGAATATCGGCCTGTTCAATCTGCAAATAAATGTGATGCCAAACGGCGCGATTGAAGGCAGCGCTGTGGGTTGGGGCATTACCGGCAATTGGGATTGGAAAGACGGTCTGTTTTGCCGCGAAATGGATTGGAGCGGTTATCTGGTAAGTTATGATTGCCAACTTGTCGAATCCGATGGCAACAAGATGCGGTTCACGTCTGATCAGGGAAGGGGTACGTCGGCTGATTTTAAACTGCGCTAAGTAAAGCGCCCGTTAGAAATCAACAGCCAAGCCTTTCTTTTCCCAGTCGCCAAAGCGCACAGGCTCTGGCCCTTTACGGCCACCCAGTTCGATGGGCAAGGGTGCGGGAATGTGCCGCCGACGTTCGGCCGCCTCGGCCAAAGCGCGCAGGGCGGCAGGCGGCAAAGCGCGCTCTTCCTCGGGCACGGATGGCGGTTTAAGCGAGTGTGGCATTTGCTTTCCTTGCGAAATCTGTAACGGTCATATAGGTACAATAAACAACAACTCAAGACGTTGATATCAAATGCAGGTTAACGATTTATGACGCAATCCAACGGCGCGCGCGCCGCAGCCGTTGCCACATTAGATGCTGTCTTGGGCGGAGGGAAAACCTTGGCGCAAGTATATGAAGATGCAGGTTTTTTGCGCGCGCTGACCAGTGCAGACCGCGCCCGCGCGCAGCGTCTTGCAGTACAGGTTATTCGCACATTAGAACCCATTGAGCGGCTTTTGACCCCGCTTTTGCGCAAATCCCCGCCCCTCCATGTGATGAATATACTGCGCCTTGCGGCATTAGAACGCAGCTTGGGCGAAGCTGCTTATGGCGTTGTAAACGAGGCGGTGGCGCTGGCCCGGATAGGAAAGCGCAGCCAGCACTTGGCGGGCATGGTAAATGCGGTGCTGCGCGCGCTTCCCGACCCTGTTGTGCTGGCGGGCCCCGTTCAAATGATGCCGCGCTGGCTGCGCCAACCGCTGGTTCACGCCTATGGCCGCGATGTGGTGTCTTTGATCGAAACTGTCCATGCCAGCGCCCCGCCAACCGACCTGACCTTGCGTAGCGATGGATTGGTAGAAGGGGCCGTCTTGCTGCCGACAGGTTCGCTGCGACTGCGCGATGGGGGGCAAATCTCGGCCCTTGCGGGTTTTGAGGGCGGCGCTTTCTGGGTGCAAGACGCTGCTGCTGCTATGGCTGTGCCGCTGCTTGGCGATGTAAAGGGCGCGCGTGTGCTGGATATTTGCGCCGCCCCAGGCGGTAAAACTATGCAATTGGCCTCTCGCGGCGCTGATGTGACCGCGCTAGACATTTCTGGCCCCCGCATGGCGCGTCTGTCGCAGAACTTGGCGCGCACGGGGCTTGCTGCAACTTGCGTTGTGGGCGATGCGCTGACGTATCAGTCGGAAAAACCGTTCGATGCCATCCTTTTGGACGCCCCATGTTCGGCAACAGGCACCATTCGCCGCCACCCAGAACTGCCCTACCTGAAGGATGGTTCGGAAATCGCAAACCTTGTCGCGCTTCAGGCGCAATTGATCGACCATGCGCTGACGCTTTTGGCCCCCAATGGGCGCATGGTTTTTGCCACCTGTTCGCTTTTGCCTGCCGAAGGCGAAGACCAACTCGATGCGATGCTCGCGCGGCACAAAAACCTATCCGTAGTTCCGCCGCACATCGGCGGTATGGACCCTGCATGGATCACCCCCAAAGGCGCGTTACGCCTTCGGCCAGATTACTGGGCAGACCTTGGCGGCATGGATGGGTTTTTTATGGTTTGCGTTCAAAAACAATAAGTTATTCGCCCGCTTTCGTCTCTAGCAAGGGCGCAAGCGGGGCCATTTCCACCTCGGGCACGATTTCTTCAAAATCAAAGTTATCCAGCCGCGCGGCCCGCTTGCCTGCCCGCTCGGCGGCGGTAGAAATACCATCCAAATCCGCCCGCGCTTGGTTGAAATGGGTCGATAATTTGTCCACCCGTTCTACCACCAATTCCACATCGCGGTGCAATTGGCGCAGGGTCGCGCGAATGGCCCCCGCTTGTTCGCGCATCCGTGCATCCTTTAGCACCGCGCGCATGGTGTTTAGCGTGGCCATGCAAGTTGTGGGCGAGACGATCCAAACCTTTACCGCAAAACCATCGCGCACCACTTCGGGAAAATTCGCGTGCAACTCGGCATAAACCGCTTCGGATGGCAAAAACATCAGCGCGCCATCAGCCGTTTCGCCATCCAGAATGTATTTTTCCGCAATTGCCTTGATATGCAACCGCACCGACGTGCGCAGTTGAGACGACGCCGCCTGAATTTCGGAAGGGCTCTTTGCACGGCGCAGCGCCTCATAGGCCTCTAGCGGAAACTTCGCGTCAATCACAATCGGGCCGGGTGGGTTGGGCAGATGGATCAGGCAATCGGCGCGCTTGCCGTTCGATAGCGTTGCCTGCATCGTATAGGCGTCTGACGGCAGGGCCTTTTGCACAATGTCGTTCAATTGAATTTCGCCAAAAGCCCCGCGCGCCTGTTTATTTGCCAAAATATCTTGCAAACTCAGCACGTTACCAGACAGCTTTTCGATATTCGCCTGCGCCTTATCAATGGTGGCCAGCCGCTGCTGCAATTCGCCAAGGCTGGTTGCCGTGCGTTGAGATGTACCTGTCAGCGCCTCGCCCATGCTGCGTTGCACCTCGCTTAACCGCTTTTCCATCAACTCCAGCATCGCGCTTTGGCTGACAGCTTGGTTTTCTGAAACATGGTGCAAACCGCCCGCCAGCCGTTCCTGCCCATCAGAAAGCGCCTGCACACGCTGCGACATCCAGCCCATTTCTGCCATCAGCGGAGCAGCCATTGCCCCGCTGCGGCCTGCCGCGCGCAGGATCAATATCAGTAATAGGACAAGAGTTAAGATTGCCCCCACGATGATCAATATCTCGGGGTCGTTCCAGGAAAAAGTTTTGCCAAATAAGGTAATCATGTGCGTCCAAATAATCGTTCAATATCAGAAAGTTTTAATTCTACATATGTCGGTCGGCCGTGGTTGCACTGGCCTGAATGGGGGGTTTCCTCCATCTCGCGCAGCAGCGCGTTCATCTCATCAGCCCGCATATGACGGCCCGTGCGCACCGATCCGTGGCAGGCCATGCGGGATAGGATCGCTTCAATTTTTGTCTGAACCAACTGGCTGTGGCCCGTATCTGCAAGCTCGTCCAGCACATCGCGCAGCAGGGCCGCCGCCGAAACTATACCCAAAATCGCAGGCGTTTCGCGCACGGCAATCGCCCCTTGTCCAAAGGGTTCGATGATAAGCCCAAAGCGCGCCAAATCGGCTGCCGCATCCAGCAGGCGCTGGCAGTCGGGCACGGAAAAATCAACAATTTCAGGGATCAACAGGGCCTGCGCTGCGATTCCGCTTTCCGCCATTTGGCGTTTTAAGCGTTCGTAAACCAGCCGTTCATGGGCCGCATGTGCATCGACAATCACCATACCCGTGGCGGTTTGTGCAACGATGTAATTCGCATGCACTTGCGCCTTTGCAGCGCCAAGTGGAAAGTCTTGCGCAGGTTCGCCCGCCTGTTCCATGCGCGCTTGCGGTGCTTCGGCAAAGCCCGATTGCGGGGCTTGCCAGGCCATCGCGCGCCCAAGGCTGGGCTGAGACGGGCGCTGCATTTGATAGACCCGCGCCTGTGTCTGCATTCCACCTTGCCCAAACGCCGTTTCAGGCCGCAGCGCCGCCACAGTCGCATCCCCGCCTGTACTGCTGGCGCGGTGACCTGCACCAGATAGCGCAGTGCGCAGGCCCGTAATGATCAGGCTACGCGCGGCGTCCGGTTCGCGAAAGCGCACTTCGGATTTTGCAGGATGCACGTTCACATCCACCCGTTCAGGATCGCAGATCACGTTCAAAACCGCAGCAGGATGGCGGTCGCGGGGCAGAAAATCGAAATAGGCAACACGCAACGCGCCCAGTAAGACGCGGTCAAGAACGGGGCGGCCATTCACAAACATAAATTGCTGAACACCCGTTCCACGCGAATAAGTGGGCAGCGCTGCATAGCCTGTTAGCCGCATCCCGTCGCGTTCAACATCTATCGCAAGAGCGTTTTCGACAAAGTCGCGGCCAAGTAAATTGGTAAGCCGCCCCTGCAGCGCATCAAAGAAATCGCCAGTCCCTGCCTCGCTGCGAAAGATTTGGCGCGGCGCATCGCCATCGCTAAGTTCTGACAGCGTAAAGGAAATTCTGGGCTGGGCCATGGCAAGGCGGCGCATCACATCTGCAATCGCCTGCGATTCGGCGCGGTCAGACCGCAGAAATTTCAACCGCGCGGGCGTGGCATAGAACAAATCCCGCAACTCGATCACGGTTCCGCGCGCGGCAGCGGCGGGCCGCACCGCGCCCATACGCCCGCCCTCCACCGTCAGGCTTGCGCCCAACTGCCCATCAATGCGGCTGGTCAATGTCAGACGGCCCACCGCGCCAAGTGAAGCAAGCGCCTCGCCGCGAAAACCAAATGAACGAATGTTCAGCAGATCGGAGCCGTCAATCTTGGATGTCGCGTGCCGCGCCACGGCTAAGGGCAAATCATCCGCCGACATCCCGCAACCGTCATCGGTGACGCGGATCAGAACCTTGCCCGCCGCAGCATAATCGACCCGAATGCTGCTGGCCCCCGCATCGATGGCATTTTCAACCAGTTCTTTCACCGCAGACGCGGGGCGTTCCACCACCTCGCCCGCCGCAATTCTGTTGATCGCAGCCTCATCCAAGGCGCGGATCACAGGGCGCGATATATCGCCTATATTGGGGTACAAAGCGGTCATACCCCCAGCTATAGCAGGTTTTCCCGCACACAGCCAGAGATTCGCAGGCTATTTTGGCGGTGGATTGGGTTGCCCAACCACGGTGATCTGCACCTGATCTGGCTGCAAAAGCCGCTGCGCAACGCGGTTGACATCGTCCAGCGTCAGCGCGCGCACAAGATCGTTTCGGGTTTTGGGATAATCAATCGCAAAACCGTTGATCTGCATCCCAACCAGAATTGACGCGATAGACCCGTTGCCATCCCAGCGCAGCGGATAGGCGCCAATCATATAGGTTTTGGCAGCGTCCAATTCTGCCTGCGTGAGGTCGCCCGCAGCCAGCTTTGCCCATTCGGCGCGCAGCACGTCGACAGCCTCGGCCACCTTTTCATTGCTGGCCTGAAAGCTGCCATTCATCGATTCGGCATAGGCCATGCTGGCCAGTCCTGTGCCAACCCCGTAGGTCAGGCCGCGCTTATCGCGCAGTTCTGTCATCAATCGCGCGGTAAAGCGGCCACCGCCAAAAATCTCGTTGATCAGACTGGCGGCCATAAAGTCGGGGTCTTTCACGTTGATCCCCCCTTGTGAAAACAGCACGGTCGATTGGGGGCCAGGGAAATCTTGCACGGTGACGCCGCCTTGAAAGTTCGGGCTGGCTTTGGGCGGCAGGGGCGCGCCCATTTCGGGTAGCCCACCCAAAAGCCCATCCAAAGCTGCCCCAAGTTCAGCGGCACTCATATCGCCAGCAGCCCCAATCACCATGCGATCAGTGGCAATAGCATCGGCAAAGGCGGTTAAAATATCCTGCCTTGTCAGGGCGTTCACAGAGTCAACTGTGCCTGAATCATCGCTGCCATAGGGGTGGCTGCCATAAATGGCGGCGCTGGATAGCGCGGCCGCAATGGCGCTGGGGTCTTTCGCATCTGCCTCGATTCCGGCCAAAACTTGGCCCCGCACGCGGTCGATCGCGTCTTGGTCAATGCGGGGGGTGGTCAATGCCTGCGCCAATAGCGCAAGGGCTGCATCACGATTTTCTGTCAAAAATCGCGCCGAAACACTGATACCATCTGCGTCCGAACCAAAGGAAAAACTCGCCGCCAAATCATCGCGCGCCTTGGCAAATCCCTGCGCATCCAAATCACCCGCGCCCTCTTCGATAAGGGCAGTCATCAGGTTAACCGCACCGCGTTTGCCAGCCCTGTCCAGCGATGTACCGCCCTGAAAGCGGATATTCAGCGCAGTGAACGGGATCGGATGGTCTTCCAGCAGCCAAGCCTTAATCCCGTTTGGCGAGGTGACTTCGGTAATATCCACCTCGGCGCGCAGGGGGCTGGCGGCAAGCAGGGCAATCGTGATGAAAACGGCGCGAATCATGGGGATGCCTTTGTTTCCAGCCAACCTGTGACCGAGTGTTCAGGGGTTAACACTTCGCGGGCGGCGACCATGACATCGTCTTCGGTCACCCCGTCCAAGACTGTGGGCCAATCTTGCACATCTTGCACGCCTAGCCCGACGGCCAGGGCCGCGCCATAGGTGTTGGCCAAATCTCCGGCATCATCGCGGGCGTAAATTTCTGCAGCGCGCACTTGGGTCTTGATTCGGGCCAAATCAGCGGGATCAACGCCCGTTTCCATAAACTTGGCCA
>CAMAWZ010000096.1 GCA_945861995.1 Pseudorhodobacter antarcticus | reverse complement strand
GCCGCCCTGCCGCTGCACCCGCGCCTTGGGCATATGCTGCTGCGCGCGGGGCAATCGGCCGCCCCCCTTGCGGCGCTTTTGGGCGGACGTGACCCGCTGCGCGGCGCGCCAGCCGATCTAAACCTGCGCCTTGCCGCCCTGCGGGATACCAAGAAATTTGAACGCGATCATCCCTATCAAGTTTCGCACCCCACCCTGCAACGCATTCGGGATGAAGGCAAAAGGCTGGCCCGTACCCTGCCGCAAGGCATTGGCGATGAAGGGTTTTCCCCTGCGCAAGCGGTTGCCCTTGCCTACCCCGACCGCATTGGCCTGCGCCGCGCGGGCGATGCCCCGCGCTGGGGTTTGTCGGGCGGCAAGGGTGCTGTGATGACGGCAGGCCAACCTTTATCGGCGGCGCGGCTGATCGTGGCGACAGATTTGGACGGCGATCCGCGCGAGGCAACTATTCGGCAGGCCATAACCCTTACCGAAGGCGAATTGCGGGTGCTTTATGCACCTCAGATCACATGGCGCAATAGTTGCATCTGGTCGCGCCGCGAAGGCAAAGTCTTGGCGCGCAGGCAAGAAACTTTTGGCGCGCTGGTGCTGGCCGATCAGGTCTGGACAGGGGCCGTGGCCAACGATATTGCCCGCGCCGCCCTAGAGGGGTTGCGCGCAATTGGCCTGCCCTTTACCGCTGCCGCCCGCCGCCTGCGCGCGCGGATTGAACTGGCGCGGGCCGGCGGTGACGCTTGGCCCGATTGCAGCGATGAAGGGCTGCTGGCCAGCGCCGAAGTTTGGCTATTGCCGTACTTGACCAAATGCAAAACCGAGGCCGACCTGCGCGCGTTTGATGTGACTGAGGCCCTTAAGAACCGCCTGACGTGGGATCAGTCTGAGGCGCTGAACCGCATCGCCCCCGCCCATTTTGAAACGCCTTTGGGCCGCCATGTGCCAATTGATTACACAGGTGACGCCCCTGCAATTGAAATTCGCATTCAAGAAATGTTTGGTGTCACGCAGCACCCTGTTGTTGGCGCGGCCAAAACCCCCCTGCGTGTTACGCTGCTGTCACCGGGGCATAAGCCTATCCAAGTAACCCAAGATATTCCCCGATTTTGGGCCACGTCCTATAGCGACGTGCGTAAAGATATGCGTGGCGAGTATCCGCGCCATCCTTGGCCCGAAGACCCGCGCGTGGCCGAGCCAACGCTGCGGGCCAAACCAAGGGGAACCTAAAGCGGGACGCTACAGCGCGCCGCGCCCTTTTCCGCCATCCCGTATTGTCGAAAGAACCCCGCGCAAAATGCCCCAGCTTTTCCAACGGCGCGTTTTTGACCACAGCATATCGGGGGCCAGCATTGCCAAAACCCCGCCGATCAATGCAATTGTAAACGGAGCAGATCGGCCATGTTTGCGCGCGGCATAAACACGGCTGCGCGCCTGATGATAGCGCTTGAAATAGAACGTGGCAGGGTCAGTGCCTGATGACTTTTCGGCCAAATGCGTCACCAAAGCGTTGCGCACAAACATAATTGGGCCAACTTCGGCACGCATACGGCGCGACAGGTCGTCATCTTCGTGATAAAGGAAAATGCTTTCGTCAAACCCGCCCACCGCATCAAACGCCGATTTGCGCGCAAACAGGGCCGACCCCATCAGAACGGTCACCTCTGCATCGGTATCTGGCCAACGACGCGGCATATACTCTGAAATGGGCATCAGGCGCGAGCGGTAGTGAAACTGCATCGACCCGTCGGCCAGCGCAATGCGCGGATTAAAGGCCGACGCCGCAGGAAAGCGCCGCGCGGCGGCGACTAACTCGTCCAATGCGCCTTCGTGCAGGGTGGCATCTGGGTTAAGAAACAGCACAAATTCGGTTGTGGCGCGTTCGGCGCCGCGATTGCAGGCATATCCAAACCCCATGTTACCCGGGTTTGTCACCAGGTCTGCGCCCATCTTTTGGCACAGTGCCGCCAGCGCATCCGCGTGTTTGGAGGCATTATCAACCACGATCACGCGCACGCCTTTTGGGACAGAGGCAAGCATTTCGGGCAGCACATCCATGCTGTTATAGGCCACCGAAACGATGGTTACTAAATCTGGAACGGGCATCATCGCGCCTTTTGGGAAAAGGGTGGCCAAGGCGGTGTGCGCCTTGGCCGATTTGGTTTACGCCTCGGCTGGCGCTTCGGTGATTTCCAGACCAGTTTCCTGATCGACCATCTTCATGCCCAGCTTGACCTTGCCGCGATCGTCAAAGCCCAAAAGCTTGACCTTCACATCTTGGCCTTCTTTCAGCGCCTCGTTCGGGTGGTTCAGGCGCTTGTTTGCAATTTGGCTGACATGCACCAGACCGTCACGCTTGCCAAAAAAGTTCACGAATGCCCCGAAATCAACCAGCTTTACGACTTTGCCATCGTAAATCTTGCCTTCTTCAGGTTCGGCCACGATCGACCAGATCATGTCGTAGGCTTTCTTAATCGCGGCTTGATCGTTGGATGCGATTTTGATGATACCATCGTCGTTGATATCCACTTTCGCACCCGACATTTCCACGATCTCGCGGATGACCTTGCCGCCCGACCCGATCACTTCACGGATTTTGTCGGTTGGGATTTGCAGGGTTTCAATCTTTGGCGCGTATTCGCTAAAGCCTTGTGGGGCCGACAGCGCTTTGTTCATCTCGCCCAGAATATGCAAACGCCCGTCCTTGGCTTGTGCCAAGGCCTGCGCCATAATCTCGGGGGTGATGCCCGCCACCTTGATGTCCATCTGCATGGTCGTAATGCCAGCGGCAGTGCCTGCCACCTTGAAATCCATATCGCCAAGGTGATCTTCATCGCCCAAGATATCGGTCAACACGGCCCAGCGGCCATCGTCTTCCAAAATCAAGCCCATCGCCACGCCAGCCACAGGGGCTTTCAGCGGCACGCCCGCATCCATCATCGACAGCGAACCGCCGCAGACCGAAGCCATCGAGGACGAACCGTTAGATTCCGTAATTTCCGATACAACGCGAATGGTGTACGGGAAATCGGTTGGCGCAGGCAAAACGGCCTGCAATGCGCGCCATGCCAGTTTGCCGTGGCCAATTTCGCGCCGACCTGGGCTGCCCACCCGGCCCACTTCGCCCACCGAATAGGGGGGGAAGTTATAGTGCAGCAGGAAGTTGCTGCGCGAATTGCCGTGCAGCGCGTCGATGATCTGCTCATCCTCGCCCGTGCCCAGCGTGGTAACCACCAGACCTTGGGTTTCGCCGCGCGTGAACAATGCGCTGCCGTGGGTGCGGGGCAGGATGCCCGTTTCCGAAACAATCGGACGCACGGTTTTATTGTCGCGCCCATCAATACGCGCGCCGCCGTTGATGATATCGCCGCGCAAAATCGACGATTCCAGCTTTTTGATCGCCGAGCCCAGATTGATGTCGCCGTGATCTGCCTCATCAAGCGCAGCTTTAATCACCGAAACGGCAGCCGAAATCGCGTTGGTGCGTTCTTGCTTGTCGCGCAGCGCGAAGGCCGCCCGCATATCCTTTTCGCCAGCCGCCTTGACGCGCGCATACAGCGCCGAATAATCGGGGGCTGTGAAATCGAACGGCTCTTTGGCGCAATCTTCGGCGAAATCGATGATCATGTCGATCACGGGCTGCATGGCTGCATGGCCAAACTTGACCGCACCCAGCATTTCTTCTTCGGTCAACTCGTAGGCTTCCGATTCCACCATCATCACGGCGTCTTTGGTGCCTGCAATAACCAGATCAAGGCGCTGGTCAGGATTGTAGCGCAGCTTGTCCATATCATCGATGGTTGGGTTCAGCACATAGTTACCAGCGTTAAAGCCAACGCGCGCAGCGCCGATTGGCCCCATGAAGGGCACACCCGAAATGGTCAGCGCAGCTGATACGGCGATCATCGCAACGATATCAGGATCATTGGTTAGATCGTGGCTCAGCACGGTGGCCATAACCAAAACTTCGTTCTTGAACCCATCCACAAATAACGGGCGGATCGGACGATCGATCAGACGCGAGGTGAGCGTTTCCTTTTCCGAAGGGCGCGCTTCGCGTTTGAAAAAGCCGCCTGGAATTTTGCCAGCGGCATAGTATTTTTCTTGATAATGCACCGTCAGGGGAAAGAAATCTTGCCCTGGTTTGGCGCTGCGCGCATAGGTGATGTTTGCCATCACCGACGTGTCGCCAAGCGTCGCAATCGCGCTGCCATCTGCTTGACGGGCAATTTTACCCGTTTCCAGTGTCAGCGTCTCGCTGCCCCACTGGATTGATTTTTTTGTAACGTTGAACATTGATCGTTCCCTATATAGGCGCGCAGCCCCTGCCGCAGCGCCCGTCAAAAATAGCGGCCCCATTGCCGCCGCCCCCTATCCTTTGCATGGGGGGGGGCAGCCCCCACATCACAGATGCCGCGCGCATACAGGAAAAACGGGGGTTTGGGAAGGGGGAGGGTTCGCGCGCCCAATTGCCCCCTGACTAAAACATCTTATGCGCCCCAAGGTCATCGCGCGCATCCCCGCGTAGCAGGGCGGCATAGTGGGCTTTTAGCGTGTCTGCGCCAAATTCGGGGGTTGCCTCTGCGTTATATGCGCCCGAGGCGCCATCCCACACCAGCATCGACTCGGTGGCATAGTATCGCCCAATTTGGGCCAAAGTGGCCTTTTCCGCCAGTTTCGGCGACACGCGGCCAAGGGATTTTAACACGGCGATTATCGTATCCATAAGCCCAATCGGGACGCGCTTTATACGCACATCCCGCCCCAGCACATCGGCCAGCATCGCCGACTGTTCCAGCGGCGTGATCGCAGGGCCGCGTCCGCCAATGGGAAGAATACGGTTGTGCAGGGCAGGGTTTGTCAGGCAATCCACCAGATAACGGGCAAGGTCGGCGTCCGAAATCGGCTTGCACGCGGTCAGCGTGCCATTCCCAAAAACCAAAAACGGCTTGCCCGCAGCCACGCGTTCGACCTGCCCCGAAAGCGATTTGAAAAACGCCGTCGGTCGGACGATGGAATAGGTCAGACCGCTGGCTTGCAACTCTGCCTCGAAGGCCAATTTGGCGCGTTGAAAGTCCAGCAACGGTTTTTGCACGCAAATCGCCGACAGCAGCACAAATTGCGGCACCCCCGCCGCCTGCGCGGCAGCCAAAGCCAGCGAATTGGCGCGGTGATCAATCGCCCAGGCATCGCGGGGCGCGCCCGTACGGCTGGCAAGGCAAGAGATCACCGCGCCAACCCCATGCAAAGCGCCCGCGACAGCCCCCGCCTGCGTGACATCACCGTCAACGCGAATACATCCACCAGGCAAGCGCGGCGCACTTGCGCGCACCAACGCGACCACCTCATGCTGCGCGGCCAGCAGCGCCGCCGCAGTTGCCCGCCCAATCGTGCCCGTGGCCCCCAAAAGCAAAACACGCATATCCGCCCCCTTTTCGCCAGCATAACTGCACGCAAACAAAAACGCCCGCAGTTTTCACCACGGGCGCATTCGATAAACCTATTGGATGACTTAGCGGCGCAGACCCAAACGGCCAATCAGCGCCTGATAGCGCGCTTCGTCTTTCTTCTTAGTGTAATCCAGCAACTTGCGGCGCTGTGCCACCATCATAAGCAGACCACGGCGCGAGTGGTTGTCTTTTTTATGGCTTTTGAAATGCTCGGTCAGCGTGGCAATGCGCGACGACAAGATCGCAACTTGCACTTCGGGCGAACCTGTATCCCCTTCTTTGGTGGCATATTCTCTGATCAAGCGGGCTTTTTCTTCAACAGTGATCGACATCGAGATCTCCTATCTTAAGGGTTAAAGCACAAGCCGGGATGTCGTCCAGCAGGGCCGATGCTGCCATTTTCATGCAGATGTGCGCATTTAGGTGAAAATGCGTCAAAAGAAAAGGGGGATTCTGAAATGCCCTTGGAACGCGGGCAGATCAGATACCGCCGCCCACCTTTTGTTAACCAGAGGCGCAGAAAAACAACCAAAGAGATAGTGAATCGCAGTGATTTGTGATAGGGTTTTTCAAGAAAGTATAGGTTTTTCTGGGTTTTTAGTGCGATGATTTGGCGGGGTGGCCAAGTCATCGAGTGTTCCAAGTTGGTGGGTGGGTCGTGGTATGATCGAGGTTATTGGCATTCTGGCAACGCTTTTCGCGGGTATCTTGGCCGATGGCCTGATGCAAAGCCCGCCAGATGAAAACCGCGAAGATGCAGGCGAACCAGGCAACGAAAATGACGGCGATCAAAACCCCACGAATTATGGATTTATGCTGACAGCAGGCGATGATGCGGGTGATGATGATGAAGGTATGCCGCAATCTAATGATCAGCCGCCGCCGCCCGACATGGGCGAGACTTTGGTAGGGAATAGCGCAGCAGATGTCCTGTTTGGCGAAGGCGGATCCGACCTGATCATTGGCGGCGCGGGCGATGACAGCCTTGGCGGGCGCGCGGGCGATGACACGATGTTTGGTGATTTTGGCGAGGATGAAATCATTGGCGGCGATGGCAATGATGTCTTGGATGGCGGCTCGGGCAATGACCTGATCTATGGCGAAAATGGTAATGACCACTTGGACGGGTTCACTGGCGATGACCAGCTTTACGCGGGCGCAGGTGATGATTCGCTTCAGGGCGACGATGGCCGCGATCAGTTGTTTGGCGGCGAGGGGGCCGATACCATCAAAGGCGGTGCAGGCAATGACGCGCTGGAAGGCGGTACAGGTGATGACAACCTAATGGGCGGCGCAGGCGCAGACGAAGTTTTTGGCGACGTGGGCAATGACACCCTGCACGGCAATTCTGCCAGCCTATCGGATACATCGGTCGATTTTCTGAATGGCGGCGCGGGCGATGATGTGCTGATGCTAGGTGCGGGCGATTATTGCCACGGCGATACTGGCGCAGATGCCTTCACCTTAACTGACTTTGGCACTGGGGGTGACGCCGTTCAGATCACAGATTTTGACCCCGCCGAAGATCAACTGGTCTTGCTGTATGACCCCGCCTTGGGCGACGCGCCCGCAGCCTCTTTGGCACAAGACGCGGGTGGCAATACCCAACTCTTGCTGGGCGGCGATGTCGTGGCAACACTGACCAACGGCGCGCAAATCAGCCTTCAGGATATCATCCTGCGCGCAGGCTAATCGGCCCATTCCGTCGGTTGCACGTTATAGCCAATATAGAGAGGATGCTTAGGCGCGCCGCCCTTGGCCAGCCCCAAGTGATACAACGAATGTCCTTGCTGGCGCAGCATCTGCGTTACTTGAACGCCCCGCCCCATAAACGCGCCATGCGTGCCCCACGCGCAGATAATGCGGTCAGCCCATGCGGCAGCTTGCACTATGGCTGCATCGTTTTCAGGGCCAATCGGATCGCCCGCGCGGCGCATATCGGCGGGATCGGTCGCGCGAAAGGCAAAGATATTCACCACTTGAAAGGCGCTATAGCCCATCGCACGGGCGCGCCGTTCGCACCGCTCGACCGTGGGGTCGTTTTGCACTTCGGTCGCGGTGGATGGGTTCAGCATCACAAATGTAACGCCGCCTGACCCTCCGCCCCATTCGCGCCGCAACGTATAGCGATACCGCTCGCAATCGGAATAAACCGCCCAACTTTGGCGCAGCAAATCTTTATGCTGGCGCGTGATGGTCATGCATCAGTCCCGCACAAACACACGGGCGGGGTGCAATTCGCCCCCCCTATAATGGCCCACCGCAACAGCACGGCCATCAAGACTGGCCCAAGCCTCGGTTCCAAAATCCAAATGCCCCAGCACTTGGCCAGGGTTGCCATTGCGCAGCCGCGCCGCGCCTTCGGGCGTGCAGGGCAATTCGGGCAAGCCATGCAGGCCAATTTCAAGGGGCTGGATAAAGCGCTCTAGTTCGCTCGTTTTGGCCATGCGGTCGATGTCCTCCAACGACACGCCTTCGCTGGCCACAAACGGCCCCGACCATGCGCGCCGCAGCCATGAAACATGGCCAAGGCAGCCCAAAGCCGCCCCCAAATCGCGGGCAATGGCGCGCACATAGCCGCCCTTGCCGCAAATCATTTCCATTTCCAAATGATCGGCATCGGGCCGTGCGATGACGTCCAGCTGATCCACCCACAAATCGCGGGCGGCTAAATCCATTTCCTCGCCCGCCCGCGCCAGATCATAGGCGCGCACGCCGTCAACCTTAACCGCCGACACTTGCGGTGGCACTTGGCTTATCGCGCCGCGAAACGCGGGCAGCGCCGCGGCAATTGCGCCGTCATCGGGGCGCAGATCCGATGTGGCAATCACCTCGCCCGCCGCATCATCGGTGCTGGTGGCCGCGCC
>CAMAWZ010000095.1 GCA_945861995.1 Pseudorhodobacter antarcticus | reverse complement strand
TGGCCCGCAGGATTTAGAGTGGATTGCACCGATGGCAGGGCTTGCGCTGCCCGTGCGCGTAAGTTGCGGGCAGGGGCGTTTCGACGAGGCGATGCTGATGACCCATCGCGGATTATCTGGCCCTGCCATGTTGCAAATCAGCAGCTATTGGCGCGAGGGGGCGGCGATTGCTGTCAACCTTGCGCCGCAGCTTGCAGCGCGTGGGGGCGGGGTTTTGGCCGAATTGGAACGATCTAAATCGCAAAATGGGCGGGCAGGGCTGGGGCGCGCCGTGGCGCAGATCGTGCCTGCGCGGCTGGCCGAGTATTTTACTCAGCTTGTGTCCACCCAGAAACCTTTGGCCGAAATTCCGCGCGCCGATTTGGCAAAACTGGCCGAAATGCTGCAAAACTGGAAGTTGCGCCCCGTGGGAACCGAAGGCTACCGCACAGCCGAGGTGACGTTGGGCGGGGTGGACACAGATGGGCTGGACGCCCGTACAATGGAATCAAAGGCCCATAAGGGGCTATATTTCGTAGGCGAGGTTGTGGATATCACGGGCTGGCTGGGGGGGTATAATTTCCAGTGGGCGTGGTCATCGGGCTGGGCGGCGGGCCAAGTGGCCTAAATCGCGCTAAAGGCCCTTAACCAGCCGATCCATCGCCACAAGCTGGCCCACCAGCGCCGCCATATCAGACAATTTTACCATACACGGCCCATCTGATGGCGCAGTATCGGGCGCCTCATGGGTTTCAATGAACACGCCTGCCACGCCCACGGCCACGGCTGCGCGGGCCAAAACGGGGGCAAATTCGCGCTGCCCGCCGCTGGAACTGCCCTGAGAAGTGGGCGTTTGCACGGCGTGGGTCGCGTCCATAATCACAGGATACCCCGTCTGCGCCATAATCGGCAGCGCGCGCATATCTGTGACCAAGCTGTTGTAGCCAAAAGAGGTTCCCCGTTCGGTCAACAGAATGTTTTCATTGCCCGTAGAGGCGATTTTCCCTGCAACATTGCCCATATCCCAGGGGGCCAAAAACTGCCCTTTCTTGACATTCACCACGCAGCCCGTTCGCCCTGCGGCCAGTAAAAGATCGGTCTGGCGGCACAAAAGCGCTGGAATTTGTAGAACATTTACAACATGGGCGGCCTCGCCCGCTTGGCCCGCTTCGTGAATGTCGGTCAAAACGGGAATGCCCATGGCGCGAATTGCGGCCAGAATATCAAGGCCCGCTTGCATACCCAAACCGCGCTGGCCCGACAGGCTGGATCGGTTGGCCTTATCGAAACTTGCCTTGAAAATATAGGGCGTTTGTGTGGCCGCGCAGATTTCGGACATATGTCCTGCAAGCATTTGCGCATGATCTAGGCTTTGCAATTGGCAAGGCCCGGCAATCACCGCCAAAGGACGGTGATTACCCAGCGTCAGATCGCCCACCGCGACATCGCGCATCAACGCACCCTCCATCACGATGCAACCTGCTCGCGCAGCACGGCGGCGGTCATCGACAGCATCAGGTAAACCCCAGCGAAAATCAACAGCACGACCAAGGTGTTTTCAAAAGCGCGCGGAAAGGCGGCCTCGTCGGCCGCAATCGGGTTGACAGAAATCGACAAATAACGCGTTTGGCGGTTGGCGGCGGTGCGCGCCATTTCCGTGGCTTGCAATGATTGCGCCAGCAGCAGACGGCGGGTTTCAACATCGGCTTGGGCTACCAAAAGTTCAGACTGCACGCGCGCAATTGACAAACATTCAATCGAATCTTCGGTCAGCTTTGATCGCAAACTGGCAATTTCGGCCTCTAGCGTGGCGATACGGCGTTTGAGCGGTTCCATCCGCGCCACGTTGGGGGTCGCGTTGCTGTCCATTTGCGCCAAAGATAGCCGATCTTGAGTGAGTTGCGCATCCAGCGCGCCGATTTGGCTGGTGATCAGCCCCACTTCGACGTCCGATGACAGAACTTTGTATTTTTCTTGCAACTGCAACACTTTTTCGTTCGCAGCGGCATAGTCTTTCTCTGCCGCCAGATAGCCTTCTTGTGCGCCTGCCATATGGTCGGTGCGCGCGCGCAAGGTCATTTGATCGACCTGTTCCTCTGCGTATTTGATCAGCGATTTCGAGATGTCGACCGCCACCTGCGGGTCTGCGGAAATCACCTCCATCTTGATGATACCTTCAGTAGGATCATACGAGATTTTGACGTTTTTGCGATATTTCTTATAGGCTTGCGTGTTGCTGGCATCAGGGGCCAGGCGCTGCAAACGGTCGATCTTGGGGTCGGAATAATGCTGGCGAAAGCCGTTGTCTTGATCCAGCCGCACCATCGCGTCTTGGCTTTGCAAATAGCCCTGCACCGTGACGGAATCGGTTGTATTGGCCATAGGTGAGCCGCGCATCAGCCCTGACAATCCGCCCGCCCCGCCGCCAGCGGCCTCGGCCTGTTGGATC
Organism: Pseudorhodobacter antarcticus; assembly: GCA_945861995.1. Lineage (GTDB taxonomy): Bacteria > Pseudomonadota > Alphaproteobacteria > Rhodobacterales > Rhodobacteraceae > Cypionkella > Cypionkella antarctica_B. Next base: position 5,985 of record CAMAWZ010000095.1, on the reverse strand, counting down.
ACAAATTCGGTTTTTGTCGAATAAAAGGGCGTGGCGATGGAATAGAAATAAATCCCTGCCAGCAGCGTCGGCAGGCCCACGAAAACCCCCATCCGCGCAATCAGTTGGATGGTTTTGGCGCGGCGGCGGCGCACGATATCGCGCTGAATGCGCGAAACTTCGGCGATATGCGCCTCGGCTGCGCGGTCTTCGACCGAGGGCAGGCCAGCGGCTTTGACCGTTTGGGGCAATTTCACCCCGCCCGACAGCGCAAGTTCGCGCGATTGCGAGGCCCCTGTTGGCAGATCACCGCCCGACACCACTTCCAGTGCGGAATTGGTTTGAAACGGGTCAATGCCCGCTTGGCGCAAAAGGCGCACGGCATCAAAATCTGATGTGGCGGGCAGGTTATGCTTTTGCGCAAGGCGGCGCGCCATGCGCAGTTGCCGCCCCGTCAGCCCTTCGCGGCGGATGGCGTCAATGTCATCGCCAGAACTGGGCTGGGGCGCAGGGCCGCCTGCTTGGCCCTGTGCGGGCGCGGCGGGGCTGGGCCCGCGCGCTGTGGCAAAATTCATGTCGCCAAATCCATCGCTGGGTTCGGAAAAAATCTGTCCCGTGGGAATTTTGGTGCCGCGATTGGGCGTCTGCCCACCCGAGGCGGGCATTTGCATCGGCTGGATCCGCCCCAGAGCCGCGCCTTGCGGGGGGGCGGGTTGCGGCGCTGCCGCTTGCATGGGCATCGACCGTGCGGGCGGGGCCGCTTGGGGTGCGGGCGCTTCGGGTTTGCGGGTGCGGAACCGATTAGCGACGAGCTTCATAGTCATAAAGCTGCTTTGCCTCTTCTAGGGTTTCAAACAAATAAAGCTGGCCGTTTTTCAAAACCGCCGCCGAGTTGCAGAATTTCTCAAGTGTTGACGCTTGGTGCGAGACCACGATCACCGTCGCATTGGCAAGCCGCTGACGCAGCACCTCGCCCGCGCGTTTGTTAAACGTCACGTCCGACGTTTGCGGCATACCTTCGTCGATCAAGTATATATCAAATTCCAGCGCCAGCATCAGCGAAAACGAAAAGCGCGCGCGCATCCCCGACGAATAGGTGCCCACGGGCATATCGAAATATTCGTCGATATCCGTCAGCCAGCGGCAAAAGCTTTCGATTTAGTCGGGATCAAGCCCATACAGGCGTGCGATATAACGGGCATTTTCGGTGGCGGTGTGTTTGTTGATCACCCCGCCCATAAATCCCAGGGGAAAGGAAATGCGCGACGTGCGGGTGATTTTCCCCTCATTCGGTTTTTCAAGACCCGCCATCATATTGATCAACGTGGTTTTGCCCGTGCCGTTTTTGGCCAAAATCCCCATCGAATTGCCAACATCTACTGTGAACGAGGCACGATCCAGAATCACCTTGCAGGTTTGCCCTGTCCAGAACGATTTGCTGACGTTTTCAAACGCAATCATCTTGCCCTGCCAAAGGCCCCTTGGGGCCCGAATTTTCTGTCATCGCTCTGCCTGACATGTGGGACGCGCCCCACCTTGGCACAAGTGCTATCGGGCTGTGATATGTGGTTGATCGTTGCATCTCATGGGTTTGGGGCGGATTTATGGCTAAATCTTAGATTGTTTCTGAATTGATAGCGAATAAGGGTAAAGGCGGGGTAAATTTTCTGGCTAGCGGCGCGGCAGAATAAGGGTCATCAGACCCATCACGAAACTGGCGGCAAGGCCAAGGCGCGCGGCCTCGGCCACTTCGCCGCCGTCTAGCGCCGTATCCAGTGCCAGCACAGGCACCGTAAAGCCAATGCCCAGCAGCAGCGCGACCCGCACCAAAGCCGCGGGCGCGCAGTCTTGCGGCAATTTTGCCCCGCCCCACCGCAGCACCAGCGCCGTTGCCGCCAAAAATCCCAGCGGTTTTCCCACCCAATAGGCGGCCAAGACCATAATCGTGGGCGGGGCAAATGCCGCCATATCAATACCGCCCCGCGTCAGGCCAAAGATAAACAAAATCCACGTGATCGGCCAAATCAATGCATGGGCAAGTCGGTTCAGCGGGTCGGTCAGCAGCTCCTCCGCCTCGGCAAACAGGCCAAAGCTGCGGCTTGCGTGCGCAATCGCTGGGATAATCGGCAAGAGCCCCAGCGCGCCCGGCAGGCCCGCCGCAATGACACCTGCATAGGAAATTATCCCCGCCAGAACATAGGGCCACAGGCGCATGGCAAGGCGGCGCGCGCGCTCGGATCCCGCGCGCCCGTCTCCCGCGCGCCCGTCCAGCGCGAGCTGGCTAGGACGCCCGTGCAACCGCCGCAAGATAAGCGCCGCCGCCAGCGGCAGCATCAGCCACGTCAGCCGCAACAACCCGCCATTGGGGTGGGTTAGGCCCAATAAAATAAGGCCCATCATATCCAGCGCGATCATCACCAAAAGCAAAAGGCGCAGCGCATTCGAGGTGCGCGCAAAAGTCAGGCGGCCAAACAAATAGACCAGCACCACATCGCCGCCAATCGGCACAGGCCAGCCCGTGCGCAGCAGCGTTTCCGCGTTTGGATCGATCCAAATGGCCATAATCTGCCAGATCAGCACTGCTGCCAGCGCCGCCCCCAGCGCCCCCGCAAGCGGCAAAATCGCGGCCCGCCCTGCAAGCCCGCCGCGTTCTAGCACTATCGCTTCCCATAATTCCTTGCCAATTAAGAACATGAACAGCGGGATCAGCGCCTCGGCGACAAGGTTCAGCGGCGTTAGACTGGGGGGGGCGGGAAACAGCGGTTTGATCCAAGCCAAATCTGACATGCGCCATTCGATCATGTCGTAATAACTGGCAGGGGCAAGGTTGACCCATAGCGTGGCCAGCGCCACGCCCAAACAAAGGCTGATGGCAAAGCGCTGCATAAAGGGCGAAACGCGATACATGCTGTGGTCTACCTTTCTTTTGCTACAGTATATAGAATCTCTGCGCCTTGCAACCAATGGCTGCAGGTCTGATTGGGTATTGGCAGGCGCAGGGTTTTTGCCTAAAGCCAACTCATGAACACATCGCCTTATCCCCCAGACAGCGCCCTAGATCACGCCGCCGCCGCCATGCCCAACAGCGAAGTCGCGCGTATGCAGTTTTACCACATTTTCGCCGAAACCCCGCTAACCCTGCTGCTGCAAACCGAAGCAGTCGGCGAGGATTTATCGCCGCTGACCTTTGATCTGCCCTCGGGCGCGATGATCCTTGCCTTTGACAGCGAAGACCGCTTGGCCGCTTGGGCGGCATCGCAGGGGCAGGGCGCACTGCCCTATGCGCAGCTGCCGGGGCGGGTTTTGGCGGGATTGATCGCAGGGCAAAGCGGGCTGGATTTGGGGCTGAACTTTGGCGCGGGGTCGGCCAGCGAAATGGTGCTGCCGCATGATGCGATGGTGTGGCTGGCCGAGATGCTGACTGTGGCCCCGCAGCAGCAGGCGGCGCAAATCACGCAGGTCTTGCCGCTGGGCACAGCCCCCGCAGGCGTGATGGCTGCCCTGTTGCGCGGGCTATCAGGGGCAGGGGGGCTGGCCGAGGGGGCCGTTCTGGGCCGCGTTTCCTATCAAAGCGGCGCGCAGGCCCACGTTTTGGCGTTTTTTGGCGCGGCACCCGCCGCAGAGGCACCCCTGGCCCGCGCCGTGGCCGAGGCGCTGGCCTTTTCGGGGCTAGAGGCGGCGGCAATGGACGTGATCTTTCCGCCGCCCGGCCGCACCGCAGATGCCCTGCGCGCCCACGGCCAGCCTATCGCGCTGCCCGAAGCCCCCGTGCTGGAAAAGCCTGCCCTCTCGCCGCGCGCCCCAGGAATGGACAAAGACGCGCCGCCAAAGCTGCGCTGAATGGGGTATTTAAATACCTCATATTGCAAAGTATTGAAAAATAATAAAACTATTGCAGATCGCCCCACTTGACCAACTACGCCCGCTGCGCGATAAGCCCCCATCTGAAATGCAAAGGCTGTCCTTTGCCCATCACCCATAGGCCAAATATGAAAACCTTTACCGCAACGCCTGCGGATATTGACAAGAAATGGATCCTGATCGACGCCGAAGGCATCGTTCTGGGCCGTTTAGCGACCATTGTCGCCAATATCCTGCGCGGCAAAAACAAACCTACCTTCACACCGCACATGGATATGGGCGACAATGTGATCATCATCAACGCCGATAAGGTGCAGATGACGGGCAACAAGCGCAATGATAAGCTGTATTTCTGGCACACGGGCCACCCCGGCGGGATCAAACAGCGCACCGCCAAGCAAATCTTGGAAGGCGCGCATCCCGAGCGTGTGGTTGTTAAGGCTGTCGAGCGGATGATCACCCGCAACCGCCTTGGCCGCCAGCAAATGACCAACCTGCGCGTTTACGCAGGCGCCGCCCACCCGCATGAAGCGCAGCAGCCCACCACGCTGGATGTGGCCGCCCTGAACCCTAAAAACACGCGGAGCGCATAATGTCCGACATCAAATCTTTAGATGATCTGAAATCCGCCGTCGGCACCGCCGCCCCAGCCCCTGCTGCCATTGTCCGCACCCCCATGCGCGACAAATTGGGCCGCGCCTATGCCACGGGCAAGCGTAAAAACGCAGTTGCCCGCGTTTGGATTAAGCCTGGCAATGGCAAAGTGGTTGTGAACGGCAAGGAAATGGCCGCCTATTTCGCGCGCCCGGTGCTGCAAATGATCCTGCGCCAGCCCTTCACCGTGGCCAATGTCGAAGGCCAGTTTGACGTGTTCGCAACGGTTGCGGGCGGCGGTCTTTCGGGCCAAGCGGGCGCTGTGAAACATGGCGTGTCCAAAGCGCTGCAACTGTATGAACCCAGCCTTCGCCCCGCGCTGAAGGCCGCAGGCTTCCTAACCCGCGACAGCCGCGTTGTGGAACGTAAGAAGTACGGCAAAGCTAAGGCTCGCCGTTCGTTCCAGTTCTCTAAGCGTTAAGCTAGAACCTTCGCTTATTTTCTATAAGTACTTGAAAAAGCGCAGTTTTTACTGCGCTTTTTCTTTTGTGTGCAGCGATCAAAAGTTGCACACCAGTATCTGAACTAGACACAAACAGGATGTGAAATTACACTTGTTGTACACGTTTTTGGATGTTGTGGGGGGCTTTGGCTATGGGCGATGGATACTTGAACAAGGTGGAGATGAAAGACGGGCAAATTTTGCTGTATCATCGCACTGCCAACAGCAAGCGTCCAATCTATCATATGCGTATTCATGTGCGCGGGATGCGCGATATACACGGCAACAAATTAACATACTGGAAATCCACAACCAACGAGAGCGATTTGGAAGAAGCAAAACGGGTTGCTTTGGACAAGTTTGATGAGTTGCGGCTGCTTACAAAGGACAACAGGCCAGTAATCGAAATCAGTTTTGCTGACCTGTATGCATTGTGGTGGAAAGAGAAAGAGGTAAGGCTTAATGCGACATTTGCTGCGAAGGGAAGAACGGGGCAAACTGAACGTATTGGTTGGTTTGAAAAGCAAAGCAAACGCTACTGGTTGGCATATTTTGGCAACAAGAAGATTGGCGAAATCAACCAAGCTTGTGTAAATGGTTATTGGACTTGGCGCATGGCTTACTGGGCGCAGGCAAGTGTAGAAGAAAAGCAAGCGCACCCAAATCATGCACTCAGTCCCAGCAAAAAGACGTTGGACATGGAACAAAGTTCGCTGCGTGAAATATTTGGCTGGGGCAACGCAAACAAAGTTGTTACGTATCAACCAATTATTGAAAATCCCTATACAAAAAAGGGCATTGCGGCAAAGCGACGTGCTAGTTTTGACGAAGCTGATTGGCAGCAGTTGCGCAGTTATATGCGGCGTTGGGTAATTGGAAAAGGTGACACAGACCTGCGTGTTAATTCGCATCATCTGTATCAACGCAAACTTCTGCAAATTTATTTGCATTGGCTGGCGCTCACAGGCATGCGCACTGGAGAAACCCTAAAATTGCGGCACGGATGCGTAGTGCATGGCACAACTGAACTGTATTCCGATCCAATACTG